>MVQS01000369.1 GCA_002067855.1 Syntrophaceae bacterium PtaB.Bin038 | reverse complement strand
GGCGGCCGTGCAGCTCTGCAAGGCCCTCGTCCCGAACACGAAACTGATCGTCACGGCGTCTCCCGAAAAAATGGAGCGCGTCAGAGCCCTGGGCGTGGACCTGGTACTGAATTACAAGGAGACGCCGGATTTTTCGGAGGCCGTGAAGGATTTCACCGGGAAGCGCGGTGTCGACGTGATCCTGGACCACATCGGGGCCAGGTACCTAGAGCCGAACATGAACTCGCTGGCCTACGCGGGCAGGCTGGTTCTCATCGGCGTGACGAGCGGCATCAAGGCCGAGCTGAACCTGGGGCTCATGATGGTGAAGCGGCAGCGGATCATCGGTTCGGTGCTCCGGTCCCGCCCGGTTTCCGAGAAGGGCGAGATCGTGGCCGAGTTCACGCGGCGAGCCCTGCCCAGGTTCGCCGACAGGACCATCGTGCCCCTCATCGAGAAGGTGTTCCCGCTCGAGGAGGTGCAGGCGGCCCACCGGATGATGGAGGAAGACAGGCACTTCGGCAAGATCGTGTTGAAAATCGGCTCATGAGAGAAAGGGTTCGATACCCCATTCCACGGAGGGCAGGATGAAAGTCATGACGCGCAAGGGGTGGTCCCCATACATCGCCGGGGCACTGGCGGGGGTTCTGCTGGTGATGTCGGTATTCCTGACGGGCAAGTACTTCGGCGCCTCCACGACCTTCGTCCGCACGGCGGGCATGATCGAACAGGTTGTCCTGCCGGAGCATGCGGCGGGGCAGGAATACTACAAGAAGGAAAAAATCAGGATCGAGTGGCAGTGGATGTTCGTCGCGGGGATCTTCTTCGGCGCCCTGGCGGCGGCGGTCTTCACGAATGACTTCCGCTCGACCCCCGTGCCGCCCATGTGGGAGGCCCGGTTCGGGCCCTCCAGGGCGAAACGGTGGGTCGCAGCCTTTCTCGGGGGCATCGTGCTCATGTTCGGGGCCCGGATGGCCGACGGGTGACCGAGCGGACACGGTTTGAGCGGTCTGGCTCAAATAGCGGTGAGCGGCTACGTCGCCCTGTTCTGTTTCTTCGGCGCAGGCGTCATCACGGCGCGGATTCTCTACGGAGGTGACAGGTCATGAACGAGCTCTACTCCGGTCTCATCACCGGCGTGATCTTCGGGTTCCTCCTCCAGAAGGGGCAGGTCCTGCGCTACGACAAGCAGGTGGGCGCCATGCGTCTGCTGGACATGACGATCATGAAGTTCATGCTCTCGGCGATCCTCGTCGCCATGATCGGTCTCTACGCCCTGCACGCCAACGGCCTCATCAAGTTCAGCATCAAGGAGACCATCCTCGGGGCCAACGTCATCGGAGGGCTCCTGTTCGGCATCGGCTGGGCCGTGGTGGGGTACTGCCCGGGGACGGCCGTGGGGGCCCTTGCCGAGGGCCGCTGGGACGCCCTGTTCGGGCTGGCCGGGATGCTCCTGGGGGCGGCTCTTTTCGCGGAGGCCTATCCGCTGGTCAAGGCGACGATCCTGACCTGGGGCAACTACGGAAAGATCACGATCCCGACGGCGCTGGGCGTGAACCCCTGGCCCGTGATCGCCGTTCTCGCCGCGCTGTTCCTGGGGCTTTTCGGGTTCTTCGAGAAGAAGGGCCTGTGACAAGTTAAGAGGGGAAGAACGTGAGAAAGTCAGAAAGTTGGAGAGGCGGAGATATGGCTCACCCTCTCACCCTTTTACCTTCTCACCTTCTGCTCGCGCTTGCCGCCTTTTAATCATGAAGGCCGGCAACAACCGCTGTCTAGGGTTGAACCGGCTCGGAAGACGGCGGAAAGATTTCGACGCTGTCGATGCCCGTCCTCTTGATCACCGCCTGGATCCCCGGGGCGGAATACCAGTCGCCGATCCGCTCGCCCCGAGGGTCGACCATCTCGAAGCCGCCGAGGTTCCGGTTCATCTGCAGGGCCCATGACTGCATGCCCGCGACGAGCCTCCGGAGCCCCTCCTCCCCGTCGATCCGCACCCAGTGACCGGCCGTGTCGAATCGGAACCGTTTCTCCACCCCGATGATGGCGACCGGGTACGACTCGGGCCCGCTGAACCAGTAGTCCTGGTCGGCGGCGAACCGGGAGGATTGATAACGCGCCGTTGCGTCCGCGCTGGGCTTGAGCATGCCGTAGGTTTCCCCCGACCGGCTGATGAAAAGCACGATGAAGCCGATGAAAAGGGCGATGACAACGAGGAGAACCGTTTTTTCGTCCATATCCGTTCTGCTCACGTATAACGGAGCGGCCGGAGCCGGTCAATGGGAAAGTGCGAGCGTTACAGCGCGTAAAAATACTTGTCGTGGCGCCAACAACGTGATATGAGGCGCCTTTCCGCACTGAAGCAGGAAAACGGCGGGACCGGAACGACGGGATGAAATCAGCCGTGACAAAAACGAAACCCGAAAGCGGGGAATCGGGGGGAACGGGGACAGCCCGCAAGCCCGAGAAGCCGAGGAAGCGCTACCGGCCCTTTATCATACGGGCCTGGTGCAAGAACTGCGGCATCTGCGCGGCCTTTTGCCCGAAACAGGTCTATCGCCGTGATGATGCGGGGGCCCACGTGGAAAAGCCCGAGGAGTGCATCGGCTGCCGTTTCTGCGAGATGCACTGTCCCGATCTGGCCATCTCGGTGCAGGAGTGGGATGCCGCCCCCGGGGAGAACGTTCCATGAGCGATGGGTCGAAAGAAGGCAAGGTCCAGCTGCTGCAGGGAAACGAGGCGCTCGCAGAAGGGGCGATTGCCGCCGGGTGCCGTTTCTTCGCGGGCTACCCCATCACCCCCGCCTCGGAGATCGCAGAGCACATGGCCCTCAGGCTCCCGGCCCTTGGCGGGACCTTCATCCAGATGGAGGACGAGATCGCCAGCATGGGCGCCGTCATCGGGGCGTCGCTGGCCGGCCTGAAGGCCATGACGGCCACGAGCGGGCCCGGCTTTTCCCTCATGCAGGAGAACATCGGCTTCGCCTGCATGGCCGAGACCCCCTGCGTCGTCGTCGACGTGATGCGGGGAGGGCCCAGCACCGGGCTTCCCACCCTGGCTTCCCAGGGGGACGTCATGCAGGCCCGCTGGGGCACCCACGGCGATCACCCCGTCATCGTGCTGGCCGTCTCGTCCGTAAGAGACTGCTTCGAAATCGCCGTGTTCGCCTTCAACCTGGCCGAGAAGTACCGGGTTCCCGTCATCATCCTCTCCGACGAGGTGGTGGCACACACGCGGGAGACCTTCGTCCTGCCCCGGCGCGGAGAGATCGAGGTCGTCGACCGCCTGAAACCGACGGTGCCTCCCGAGTGGTACCGCCCCTACGAGGACACGGGGACGGGGGTGCCCCCCATGGCCGCCTTCGGCGACGGGTACCGGCATCACGTGACGGGATTGACGCACGACGAGAGGGGGTTCCCGACGCAGCGCTCCGACGAGATCGACGCCCTGATGCGCAGGCTCTTCCGGAAGATCACCCAGGGCTTCCACGAGATCCAGCGGGTGGAGGGCTTCATGATCGAAGATGCCGAGATCGCCGTGATCGCCTACGGCTCCGTGGCCCGGTCGGCGCGGAGGGCCGTCGTCGAGGCCCGCGAGCACGGGGTCAAGGCGGGACTCCTGCAGCTCATCACGCTCTTTCCCTTTCCGCGGCGCCACGTGGAGAAGGTGCTGAGACAGTGCAGGGCCGTCCTCGTGCCGGAGATGAACATCGGGCAGATCAGCCGTGAGGTCAAGCGCGTACACCGCGACAGCTCGCGCGTGGAGAGCCTGAACCGCGTGGACGGCCGCCTGATCACCCCCGGGGAGATCAGCGACTGCCTCATCAGGATGTACTATTGAGAGGAAACGAACCATGGCCGAGGGCATGACCGGGCTCGTGCACAAGTACCTCCGGCACGAAAAGAAGTTCCCCCACATCTGGTGTCCCGGATGCGGCAACGGCATCGTCCTGGGGTCGCTCATCCGCGCCGTCGACCGGCTCGGGCTCGACAAGAACCGGGTCGCCCTCGTCTCGGGCATCGGCTGCTCGGGGCGCATGACCACGTACGCGGATTTCAACACGCTTCACACCCCCCACGGCCGCGCCCTGACCTACGCCACGGGCCTCAAGCTCTCCCGCGAGGATCTCACGGTGATCGTCATCATGGGCGACGGCGACGCCACGGCCATCGGCGGCAACCACTACATCCACGCCGCCCGGCGCAACGTGGACATGACGGCCATCATCGTGAACAACCAGGTCTACGGCATGACGGGCGGCCAGTACTCGCCCACGACTCCCTACGGGGCCAGGACGACGACCACCCCCTACGGGATGGTGGAGCACGCCTTCGACATCTCGGCGCTGGCCGTTGCGGCGGATGCCTCCTACGTGGCCCGCTGCACCGTGTACCACGCGGCCCTTCTCGATCAGCTCATCGAGAGCGCCATCCGGAAGAGGGGCTTCAGCTCCGTGGAGGTGCTCTCCAACTGCCATACCCAGTTCGGCAGGCGCAACAGGATGGCAAGCCCCGTGAAAATGCTCGAGTGGTTCAAGGAGAACGCCGTCCGCATGCACGCCACCTCGAAGATGAAGCCCGAGGAGCTCGAGGGGAAGTTCATCATCGGCGTGCTGGCCGACTCCGAGCGGCCCTCCTACAACGAGGAATACGAGAAGGTCCGCGAGCGGGCGAAGGGGAACGGCGTGCCGAAGCCGCCCGTGAGGTGCGAGGGGTGATGTCGATGCCGGAAAAGAACGCCGAAACGGGCGGGGAAAAGGTCTTTCGCCAGGAGATCCGCCTCGCCGGTTCGGGCGGGCAGGGGATCATCATGGCGGCCATCGTGCTGGCCGAGGCGGCCGGCGTCCACGAAGGCAAGCAGGTGAGCCAGACGCAGAGCTACGGGCCCGAGGCGAGGGGCGGGACCTGCAAG
>MVQS01000368.1 GCA_002067855.1 Syntrophaceae bacterium PtaB.Bin038 | reverse complement strand
CTCGAGGATCTTGAACAGGACGTTGTCCTCGTCCTTCACCGGCGCGTAGACGGGTTTGTCGGCGGCCATCCTCTTTACGATGCCGGACAGTTTGTCCTTCTTGAGCAATTTCTTTTCCATGGCGTTCCTTGTCTGAGAAATTCTGCATCCCCCGCATCCGGGGGCGGGTTTGCGTCCTTACATCAGCTTCAGCGACCGCACCAGCGGCATCGGGTCGGTGATGTGGAGCTTGAACCACTTCTCCGGGCCGGGCAGGCCCATGGCGAGCGCCAGCAGCTCCGTGAAGTAGAACACGGGCATCTTGAGCGCAGCGTCGGCCCGCATGTCGAGGTTTGCCATGCACAGGGGGCAGGCCGTCACGATGCAGTCGGCCCCGGCCTCCTTGGCCATCGAGGCGAGCTTGTTGACCATCTTGCCCACGATGTCCGTGCGGCTGATGGAGAGGCTCCCGCCGCAGCAGTCCGTCTTGAAGGCCCACTTCTTCACGTCGGCCCCGCAGGCCGCCAGGATCTTGTCCAGGAGCACGGGGTTTTCGTAATCATCGAACCGGCAGACCTCGGGCGGCCTCAGCAGCAGGCACCCGTAGTAGGACACGGGCTTGAGCCCGTCCAGTTTCTTGACCACCTTTTTCTCGAGGGCGTCGAGGCCGATGTCGTTGGCGATGATGTCGATGGGGTTCCGGATGGCGATCCCGTCGGTGAGCTTGCCCCCGATGATCGACTCCATCTCCGCCCTGAGGGCCTTGTCCTTCTCGATGTGGTGCTGGGCCGTCTTGAAGCGGTTGAAGCAGGCCGCACAGGGGATCATGACATCGAGCCCCTTCCTCTGTGCAATCATCAGGTTCCGGGCCGGCAGCGCCACGGAGAGCTTGTAGTTTGTGCTGTGCGCCGATGTCGCCCCGCAGCAGGACCAGTCGTCGATCTCGTGGGTCTCGATGCCCAGGGCATGGCTCACGGCCTCGATGGACTGGCTGTACTCTTTTGCCGTTCCGTGCGCGGAACAACCGGGATATAGAGAAACCTTCACGGAATGCCTCCTGTGCTCATGGCTGAGGGCTTATGGCTTGGAGTCTGGGTAAAAACTCTTGTTCCTTTTCCTTACGCCTTGTGCCTTAAGCCGTATGCCTGTTTTACGCCGTCTTTGTTTTTTCAAATATCTTCCGGACGGAAGCCACGTCCTTCGTCTTGGGGGCGAAAATCGAGAGCTTCCCCTTGGTGAACATGTCGAGCCCCAGGGCCATGTCGGAGAACAGATCCCCCGATTTGAGCTTGTAGTTCACCATCATCATGGGCTCGTTGAGCCGCCCGCCCGAGCGGATGCTCGACAGGAAGGCCTCGTGGAAGGCCAGCACGCTCTTCTCCTTCGCACCCTTGCCGCTCTCGAGGGCCATCTGCCTGAGCACGTCCATCATCCTCGCGATGTCCACCTCGTTGGGGCAGCGCGTGATGCAGGTCTCGCAGGAGGCGCAGAGCCAGATGGTCGAACTGCCGAGCACCTCCTCTTTCTTTCCCATCTGGATCATCTTGATGACCTTGTTCGGGTTGTACTCCATCACGAATGCCATGGGACAGCCCGCCGTGCACTTCCGGCAGTGATAGCAGCGCTGGATGGGAACCCCGTCGATCCTCTCGTTGACTTCGTCCAGAAACGTTTTCATTTTATCTCCGTCATAAATCAGGTTCTCTCAACCTTTTACCTTCCTGACTTCCCAACTCTTAACTTCCTAACTTCTCCCTTTCAGTGTCCGCCTCCCGGGCTGTAGATGAACTCTTCCTTGTCGTCCATTCTCTGGTCCTGAAGGGGCGCCGGGAAATCCACCTTCTCTCCGGCCCGCTGGTTGAAGAGCACGAAGCAGTCCTTGTCGAGTTTTTTCAGGAATTTCCTCAGGTCCACGCCCATGGGGCAGACACTGACGCAGGAACCGCAGTCCACGCATCGGCCCACCATGTGGTACATCCGCATGAACTGGAATACCTGCGTGTCCGAGGGATCCTCGCTGATGCCCACCCACTGGGGCATGCTCTGTTCCGCGAAGCATACCTTGCAGTAGCAGGACGGGCAGGCCTGCCGGCAGGCTGCGCATCGGATGCACTTGGCCATCTCCTTCTCGAAATAGGCCCAGCGCTCCTCGGGGGAGAGTTTCTCGAACTCGTCGATTTCCGCGTACTCCGCAGCCGGGTTCATGGCCGGGGCGGGCTCGCCGAGCATCATGTCCGAGATCACGGGGTTGTTGAAACGGCAGGTGACGCAGTTCCCGGCCAGGACGTCCTTCAGGGCGACGGTCTTCTCGCCGCTTGCGGTCTTGATCTTCAGATTGGCGCCTTCGAGGGTCCCCTCCAGGATGTCCTCGCCGCCGAGCTTCGCGGCAAGCTTCCTGCGGTCCGCGTAGCCCGTGCAGGGCACGCCGAGGATCGAGATGTCCAGGCGCTCGTACTGCCTCTCCTGCAGGTGGATGACCAGCGAGCGCGAGGTGCAGCCCTTCGTTACCACGCCGACGACCTTCCGCTTTCGATCGTCGGGCTTCAGGCGCTTCTGGGACTCCTTGTGGGCGCTGATCAGGTCGTGCACGTACTTGGCGAGGTTGTGCTGGCAGAATGGGTTCCAGACAAGCTTGTCCGCTTCCTCGGGGGTCGTGATGAACACCGGGGTCGCCGTGAGCGGCAGGGTCCCCGCCTCGTATCCCACGATGACGTCCACCTTCTTGTCGGCCAGGAGCTTCTTCGCCTCTTCCCGCAGCTTCTTCTCTACTTTTTCCACGTTCCCGATCCTTCTGTTCCGGTTATTTCGCAACGGCGACGGCGGCGTCGCGCAGATTCTTGACGAGCTTCGTGGCGGGGCCCAAAGCCTTCACCCGCTCCGTCACGCCCTTGATGACCTGAGCGAACCGCTCGCCCTCCGAGGCCGAGACCCACGTGAAGGTCGTCCGCCCGTCCTCGATCCCGATGTAGTTCAGGAAGCTCTTCAGGGTGGCGAACTTCCGCCGTGCCGAGAGGTTGCCGCTGATATAGTGGCACTCGCCGGGGTGGCACCCCGAGACGAGCACGCCGTCGGCCCCGGCCTGCAGCGCCTTGACGACGTAGAAGGGGTTGATCCGGCCCGTGCAGGGCACGCGGATGATCCTCACGTTCGGGGGGTACTGGATGCGGCTGATCCCCGCCAGGTCGGCCCCCGCGTAGGTGCACCAGTTGCAGACGATGGCGACGATTTTCGGTTCCCACCCTTCGGATTTCTTGCCTGCCGGCTTGTCGTGATGTGACATAGTTGCTCCAGACTGTCTGTTATTCGATTTATTGAAGGCCCATTCTCTATGCAAAGCCCCCGAAGCAAGTCTACGAAGTGAGGAAGTTATGAAGAGCGGAAAATCGGAAAGATAACTTTCTCTTTTCCTGCCCCTCCGCTCTTCCTCGCTTCCTCACTTCCGATCTTCACATGCTCGACATCGGAAGATGAACGCTGAGCACGCTCCGGGATGCGCTCCCGTTTGTCCGCCTATCAGATGGCCGAGGAAATCTGTGCCAACACCTCCTCGTTGTTGAACCCGTTGAGGTCGATGGCATTCATGCGGCACGAGGCCGTGCAGACGCCGCAACCCTTGCAGAGCACCGTATTGACCACGGCGCAGCCCTCCGCCATATCCACCGCGACGGCCCCGTAGGGGCAGTTGGACTCGCAGAGGCCGCAGGCCATGCAGCGCTCCTTGTTGACGTAGGCCGTCTTGCCCTCGGACTCGATGTAGTCCTTTGTGAGGATCGTGCAGGCCCTCGAGACGGCCGCATTGGCCTGTGCGATGGTCTCCTCGCTCATCTTCGGGGCGTGCGACATGCCGCACATGAAGACGCCGTCGGTGGCGAAGTCCACGGGGCGCAGCTTCACGTGGGCCTCGAGGAAGAAG
>MVQS01000367.1 GCA_002067855.1 Syntrophaceae bacterium PtaB.Bin038 | reverse complement strand
TCGCCGGGGACCTCCGTCTTGTCCATGCCGAAGTTCGTGCAGCGGTGCTCCACGAACTTGTCCAGTTCCACGAAGGTGCCCTCGTCGAAGAGCCGGGCGAGCCTCTCGCGGGCCGTCAGCCTTCCCGTGGCCTTCACCTTCTCGAGGGCCTGGGCGCCACCGCCCATCTCGATCTTCCGTTCGCGGGCCCTCATGAGCTCGATTTTTTCCTTGTTCGTCACGGTCCTATTCCTCCTGGGGGTGTAGTGGGTTTCTTGACGGCTTCAGTCCCTCTCGCTCAGCTCGAGCAACACGCCGCCGGTGGAGCGGGGATGCACGAAGGCGATCTTCGCGCCGCCCGCGCCGTAGCGGGGCTTCTCGTCGATGAGGCGCACGCCCTTTTCCTTCATCTCCGCCAGGGCCGCCTCGAGGTTGTCCACGCGCAGGGCCAGGTGCTGGATGCCCTCGCCGTTCTTCTCGATGTACTTGGCCACGGGGCCGTCGGGCGCGGTGGACTCCAACAGCTCGATCTCCGCCTCGCCGATCGGGAGAAACGCCACGCGCACCCTCTGCTCGGCCACCTCCTCGATGCCCACGGATTTCAAACCCATCGCCTCGTAGACCTTCAGGGACTCGGCGATACTCTTCACCGCGATTCCGATGTGATCAACACGCGTAATCTTCATGCTGACTTGCCCTCCTGACCCTTTTTTGCTTCACGTTACGGTTAGATTGTAATTCTGGAGAAACGAGAGGATCCTCGCCGCCCCCGACGTGGCCGTGACCTTGCCGCTGACCACTTCCTTTTCGATGAGGGGCAGGAGGTTGACGACCCGGGCGTTCTTGGTGAACCACTCCTCCAGCCCTTCCTTTACCAGGGCCCACATCCACAGGCGCGACTGCTCGCTGCGCTTGCGCTCCAGCTCCCCCTTGTCGTTCAGGATCTTCCGGTGCTTCAGAACCGTCTCCCAGATCTCCGGCAGGCCGCTGCCCGTCAGGGAGCTGCACATCAGGACCGGCGTGCTCCAGTCGGGTGAGGGCGGAGAGAGCAGGTGCATCGCCGTCTCGTACTGCGCCCGGGCGAGCCTGGCCCGCTCGACGTTGTCGCCGTCGGCCTTGTTGACCGCGATCGCGTCGGCCAGCTCCAGCACGCCCTTCTTGATCCCCTGCAGTTCGTCGCCTGCCCCGGCGATCATGAGCACGAGGAAGAAATCCACCATGGAGGCCACGGCGACCTCCGACTGCCCCACGCCCACCGTCTCCACGAGGATGACGTCGTAGCCCGCGGCCTCGCAGATCATCATGGTCTCCCGGGTCTTGCGGGCCACCCCGCCGAGGGTGCCCCCCGAGGGGGAGGGCCGGATGAAGGCCCGCTCGTTCACCGAGAGCTTCTCCATGCGCGTCTTGTCGGCCAGGATGCTGCCGCCCGTCCGCGGGCTGCTCGGGTCGACGGCGAGCACGGCCACCCGGTGCCCCTTCTCGGCGAGCATCGTGCCGAAGCTCTCGATGAAGGTGCTCTTGCCGGCGCCGGGCACGCCCGTGATCCCCAGTCGGACGGCCTTCCCCGTGTGGGGGAGCAGCGCATCCATGACCTGCCGGGCCATCTCCTGGTGCTCCGGCAGGATGCTCTCGATGAGCGTGATCGTCTTCGCCATGACCAGCCGGTTGCCGCCGATCACGCCCTGCACGTAGTAGTCGATTTTCTGTTGGGACATCGCCCTGCACCGGATCGGGGAAGATCGTGGGATGCGGGGCGGCCGGGGGAGGCGCCCTCCCCCGGCCGCCGTGTTATGCCGCCCTCTTCAGGTACTTGTCCTCCAGCAGGGTGAGCACCTTGTCCGCCGAGTCGGGGATCGAGGTCCCCGGCCCGAAGATCCCCACGACGCCCGCCTTGTACAGGAAGTCGTAGTCCGTCGGCGGGATGACGCCGCCGGCGATGACCAGGATCTCGCCCGCGCCCAGCTCCTTGAGCTTTCGGATCAGCTCGGGCACCAGCGTCTTGTGGCCCGCCGTGAGGCTCGAGGCGCCCACGACGTGGACGTCGTTCTCGAGGGCCATTTTGGCCGCCTCCTCGGGCGTCTGGAACATGGGGCTGATGTCGATGTCGAAGCCGAGATCGGCGAAGGCCGTGGCGACGACCTTGATGCCGCGGTCGTGGCCGTCCTGGCCCATCTTCGTCACGAGCATCCTCGGGCGCCGGCCCGTCTGCTTCAGGAAGTTCTCGGTACGCTTCTGCAGGCCCTTGATCACGTCGCTCTCGCCGTACTCGGAGGAGTAGACGCCGGAGATCATCCGGGTCGTGGCCACGTAGCGGCCGAAGACCTTCTCCATGGCGTCGCTGACCTCGCCCACGGTGGCGCGCAGGCGGATGGCCTTGATGGAGGCATCCAGGAGGTTGCCGCCCTTCTCGGCGACGGATGTGATCTCCTCGAGGGCCTTCTTCACGGCGGCGCCGTCGCGCTTTGCCTTGAGGTCCTTGATCCGGGCGATCTGCTCGTCGCGGACCGTGCTGGGCACCTCGAGCACCTCCACGGGGGGCTCTTCCTTGATGCGATACTTGTTGACGCCGACGATGACGTCCTTGCCCTGGTCGATCCGGGCCTGGCGGCGCGCCGCCGACTCCTCGATGCGCAGCTTCGGCATGCCCGTCTCGATGGCGCGGGCCATGCCGCCGAGGGCCTCGATCTCGTCCATGATCTTCTGGGCCTCGCGGATGATGGCGCCCGTGAGGGCCTCGATGTAGTAGGAACCTCCCAGGGGGTCCACCACGTGGCAGATCTGGGACTCCTCCTGGATGATGATCTGGGTGTTGCGGGCGATGCGGGCCGAGAAGTCCGTCGGGAGGCTGATGGCCTCGTCGAAGGAGTTCGTGTGGAGCGACTGGGTGCCGCCCAGGGCCGCCGCGAGGGCCTCGAGGGTCGTGCGGATGATGTTGTTGTAGGGGTCCTGCTCCGTGAGGCTCCAGCCGGAGGTCTGCACGTGGGTGCGCAGGACGGTGGACCGGGGGTTCTTCGGGTTGAACTCGCTGACCGTCTTGTGCCAGAGGTAGCGGGCCGCCCGCAGCATGGCGATCTCCATGAAGAAGTTCATGCCCACGCCGAAGAAGAAGGAGAGCCGGGGCGCGAAGTCGTCGATGGAGAGGCCGCCGTCGATGGCCGCCCGGATGTACTGCTTGCCGTCGGCCAGCGTGAAGGCCGTCTGCAGCACCGAGTTGGCTCCCGCCTCCATGATGTGGTAGCCGCTGATGGAGATCGTGTTGTAGCGCGGCATGTGCTTGGAACAGTAGGCGATGATGTCCGAGACGATCCGCATCGAGGGCTGGGGCGGGTAGATGTAGGTGTTGCGGGTGAGGAACTCCTTGAGGATGTCGTTCTGGATCGTGCCCGCGAGTTGCTCCTGCTTGACGCCCTGCTCCTCGGCGGCCACGATGTAGCCCGCGAGGATCGGGAGCACGGCGCCGTTCATCGTCATGGAGACGGTCACCTTGTCCAGGGGGATCCCGTCGAAGAGGACCTTCATGTCCTCGACGGAGTCGATGGCCACTCCGGCCTTGCCGACGTCTCCGGCCACACGCGGGTGATCGGAGTCGTAGCCGCGGTGCGTCGCAAGGTCGAAGGCGACCGAGAGGCCCGTCTGCCCGGCGGCGAGGTTGCGGCGGTAGAACGCGTTGGACTCCTTCGCCGTGGCGAACCCGGCGTACTGGCGGATCGTCCAGGGCTGGTTGGCGTACATGGAGGCAACGGGGCCGCGCACGTAGGGCGCCATCCCGGAGAGGGTGTTGACGAAATCGAGCCCCTCGAGATCCTCCGCCGTGTAGAGGGGCTTCACGGTGATGCCCTCGGGGGTCTCCCAGTTGAGCGCCTCCAAGGGCCTTCCCTTCAGCTCCTTTGCGACCTGCTCCTTCCACTTCTTCATCTGGGGGTGTTCAGCCATGTTCTTCCTCCTTGCTTCAGCCTATGGGTGAAAGGCCTGTGTTCCTGGTTGATGCCGATTGTGCCGATGCCTCAGGGGCGCAGAGGGTCCGGATCCGCGGGCACCCTCTGGTCCAATAGGTTCCGGATGATCTTGACGAGGTTTTCGCTCCGGTGGTTGTACCTCCACTCGATTTCCTTGAGGTAGAGAGGGAAGTACGCCCGGGGCACGCCGCGGTAGCGCTTGAGCCACTGCCGGGCGAAGGTCCAGAATCCCTCGATGTCCGCCGGGATCTCGCGGTCTTTCCGGGGCGCCCCCTCGCCGCCGCCTACGACGCTGTTGCCGCGGATGTCGAGAACCATGCAGACCAGGCTCTCGTGGCAGGCGTGGAGCCGCCCGGGCCCGGCGACGCCCCCCGCGTCCGCGCTTGCCGCCGCAAGGCTGACCGGCAGGGTGAACACGCGGCCGTTTCCCTTGTAGATGCCCAGGGCCAGCTGTCCGTTCGACACCGTGAAGTCCGAACCGAACCGGAGCGCCCCATCGGCCGGCGGCGAAACGGCCCCCGCCATCGCGAGCAGGGCCTTCATCTCCTTCATCTCGTGCGCGTAGATGGCGATCCGCAGGATCCGGAACCAGCGCTGGATCGTCTTGATGTCCAGCGGGATCTGGTGCCGGAGCCGGTACGCCGGCACCCCCCGGCAAAAATACTCGATCAGCCGCCCCTTCCAGTAGGGGGTCATCTTGGCGGCGTTCCAGTACGTCCTGTCGAACTTGCGGGTCAGACCGCACCGGCCGCAACGCCGCTGCCCTGTGGCCAGCCGCCAGAAGAGGGTTCCGCCGCATCGAGGACAAATCAGCATGACCGACTCTGCCTGAGATCCCGCAGCCTGCCCGGGGCGCAGGTGCAGGAAACATGGGGGGTTGGGTCGAGGCGTACCTAGCATTCCCGGCGGCGCATGGGTATCGGGTCTGGTCTGATTCTGCTGTAGGACTGTCCCGGCGGGCTCTGTCGGCGTTTGTCCGACAGCCGGGAAAGTGCCCCGCGGCGAGCGGCCCGCCGGCCGGCGCAGGGGGACCCTGCGGACGCCCGACGGAGGCGGAACGCCCGGGAGGGCGGAAACTTTCCTTGAAAGGGGAGCGGGAAATCGGGTAGATACGATGGACAACGCGACAAGGAGGCCGGCCATGCCGAACGTAGAGGAACTGCTGGCCCGGGCGGCGAAACCGTCCCGGGACGCTATGCGGATGCACCCGTTCTACCGCGGGAAGCTCCAGGTGGCCCCGAAATGCGCCATCCGCGATTTCTCCGACTTCTCCATCTGGTACAGCCCGGGCGTCGCCGCGCCCTGCAGGGATATCCAGGCGAACCCCGAGAAGGTCTTCGAACACACCAACAAGGGCAACCTGATCGCCGTCGTCACCAACGGCACGCGCGTGCTGGGCCTGGGCGACATCGGCCCCGAGGCGAGCCTGCCCGTGATGGAGGGCAAGGCGATCCTCTTCAAGTTCCTGGGCGGCGTCGACGCCGTGCCCATCGCCCTGCGCACGAAGGACCCCGACACCTTCATCCGCACCGTCAAGCTCCTCGAGCCCGCCTTCGGGGGGATCAACCTCGAGGACATCTCCCAGCCCGAGTGTTTCAGGATCCTCGACACCCTGCGGGCCGAGATGAACATCCCCGTCTGGCACGACGATCAGCAGGGGACGGCCTGCGTCATCCTCGCCGGGCTGGTCAACGCGCTGAAGATCGTCGGCAAGCGCCTGCAGGACGCCCGGATCGTGCTCTTCGGAATCGGGGCGGCCAACGTGGCCACCTACCGGCTTCTGAAGGGGGCCGGGGCCGAGACGGCGAACATCATCGCCGTGGATTCGAAGGGAACGCTGCACCGCGGGCGCGCCGACATCGAGGCGCGTCAGCGGGACTTCGCCGTCAAGTGGCAGATCTGCCGGGAGACCAACGGCGGCAACGTCGTGGGCGGCGTGGCCGACGCGATGCGGGGGGCCGACGCCTTCATCGGCGCCTCCACCCCGGGGCCGGGCGTCATCCGGCCCGAGTGGGTCCGGGCGATGGCGAAGGACGCCGTCGTCTTCCCCTGCGCAAACCCCGTCCCCGAGATCTGGCCCTGGGAGGCGAAGGAGGCGGGCGCCCGCATCGTGGGAACGGGCCGCAGCGATTTCCCGAACCAGATCAACAACTCGCTCGTGTTCCCGGGTATCTTCCGCGGCGTGCTCGACGTGCGGGCCCGGACGATCACGGATGAGATGGCCATCGCCGCCGCGCTGGAGATCGCCCGCGTGGCCGAGGAGCGCGGTCTCACCGGGGAGTCCATCGTGCCCTCCATGGATGACTGGGAAATCTATCCCCGGGGCGCCGTGGCCGCGGCCCTGAAGGCGCAGGAGCAGGGGATCACGCTGCTCCGAAAGACGCGGGAGGAACTCTACGCGGAGGCAACCGCCGTGATCCGCAGGGCCCGCGAGATGGCCGGCGTGCTGATGAAGGAGGGCCTCATCGCCCCCGTCCCGGAGGAATGACGGCCTCGAAACCCAGAACCTTTGAACGCAGAACAGGAATCAGGAGGAAATTCCACATGGCAAGATCACTGGAAGGAATCCGGGTCGTCGACCTGAGTCACGTCCTCGCAGCCCCGACCGTCACGATGTACCTTGCGGACCTCGGCGCCGAGGTTCTCCACATCGAGCCGCCGATCGGCGACGATGCCCGCGAGTTCGGTCCCTTCGCCGGGGATCACGACAAGAACCACAGCGGTTACTTCATCAGCCTCAACCGCAACAAGAAGGGCCTGGTTCTGAACCTCAAGCAGCCCAAGGCCCGGGAAATCCTGAAGGAGCTGATCAAGATTTCCGACGTGGTCGTGGAGAACTTCCGCCCCACGACGATGCGCAAGCTGGGCTTCGGCTGGGAGGAACTGAAGAAGATCAACCCCCGGGTCGTCTACTGCTCCATCTGCGGATTCGGCCAGGATTCGCTGCCCGAATACGCCGAGCGGCCGTCCTACGACATGGTCGCCCAGGCCTACAGCGGCCTCATGAGCATCACGGGGCCCGAGGGCGGCCCCCCCTGCCGCGTGGGCTCCTCCGTGGGCGACATCCTCACGGGGCTCCAGGCCACGATCGGCATCCTGGCGGCCCTGCGGTACCGGGACAAGACCGGCCGAGGCCAGCACGTCGACATGGCCATGATCGACAGCGTCTTTGCCACCCTGGAGAACGCCGTGGCGCGCTACACGATCAGCGGTGAAATCCCCGGCCCCCTGGGCGGGATCCACCCCTCCATCACCCCCTTCCAGGGCTACAAGACAAAGGACGGCTCCTACATCATCGCCGCGATCGGCACCGACGCACTCTTTGTCCGATTCGCGAAGGTGATCGGCAGGCCAGACCTGCCGGGGGACGAGCGGTTCCGGACCAACCCCCTGCGGACCAGGAACCGCAAGGCCCTCAACGAGATCCTCGACCCGATCATGATGACGAAGACGACGGCGGAGTGGGAGGCGATCTTCGAGAAGGAGGGCCTGCCCTACTCGCCGATCAACAACATGAAGCAGATCTGCGAGGACCCGCACATCGCCTATCGCAAGATGCTCGTCGAGATCGACCAGCCCCGGGTGGGAAAGATGCGGATCGCCGCCTCGCCCATCCGGATGTCGGAGACGCCGGGGGAGGTCTACGCGCCGGCGCCGCTGCTGGGCCAGCACACCGACGAGGTCCTCAAGGCGCTCCTGGGCTACGACGACGAGACGATCGCGCAGCTCAAGAGGGAGGGCGTCATCAACAACGGCTACTGACGCGGGCGGACGAGAACGGTGCGGAGGCCCGGACGCAGCAACGCCCCGCCGCGATCCCGCGGCGGGGCGTCCGTCACGCCGTCTCGTCGTTCGATGTCAATCCCTGCGGTATTTCCGGGCCCCCTCGACGTAGAGGTCCTTGCCGCGCGTGTCGTTGATCACGACCACCGGGAAGTCCTCCACCTCGAGTCGCTGGATCGCCTCGGGCCCCAGGTCCTCGTAGGCGACGGTCTCGGCCTTGCGGATGCTCCGGGCCAGCAGCGCTCCGGCCCCACCGGTTGCCCCGAAGTAGACGGCCTTGTGCCGCTTCATGGCCTCCACCACGCTTGCCGCCCGGTTTCCCTTCCCGATCATCCCCTTGAGCCCCAGTTCCATGAGCCTGGGGGCGTAGGCGTCCATGCGGTAGCTCGTCGTGGGCCCCGCCGACCCGATGGGCTTGCCCGGCTTGGCGGGCGCCGGGCCCACGTAGTAGATGACCTGGCCCCGGATGTCGATGGGCAGGTCCTTCCCCGCCTCGACGAGGTCGATGAGTCTCTTGTGGGCCGCATCCCGCGCCGTGTACACGACGCCCGTGAGCAGCACCCTGTCGCCGATCTCGAGCTTCTCCACATCCTGATCGGTCAAGGGCGTCTTGAGTCTTATTTCCGCCATGGTTCCCGTCCGTCCAGTCTGTCCGGTCTGTTCGGTCTCTCCGGTGGTTTCCTCTTCTCTCCGCTCTTGTGCTCTTCTCCTGTGCTCTTCCTCGCTTCCGCTCTTCCGACCTTACAGGATGGCTTCCCTGTGCCGGGACGCGTGGCACTGCACGTTCACCGCCACGGGCAGGCTCGCGATGTGGCAGGGCTCCACCTCGAAGAAGACGTCGAGCGACGTCGTGGTGCCGCCGTAGCCCATGGGCCCGATTCCCAGGCGGTTGATCCGCTCCAGGACCTCGACCTCCACCGCCGCCAGCTCCGGGTCGGGGTTTCGCTCGCCGATCTTCCGCGTCAGGGCCTTCTTGGCCAGCAGGGCCGACCGCTCGAAGGTCCCGCCGATCCCCACGCCCACCACCGTGGGCGGACAGGGGTTCGACCCCGAGGCTTCGATGCGCCGGACGATGAAGTTCTTGATCCCCTCGAGCCCCTCCGAAGGCGAGAGCATGTCCACCCGGCTCATGTTCTCCGCGCCGCCTCCCTTCGGGACGGCGACGATCCGGATCCGGTCGCCGGGGACGACGTCGAAATGGACGATCGCAGGGGTGTTGTCCTTCGTGTTGGCCCGGGTGAAGGGGTGACAGGCCGACTTCCGGAGATACCCTTCGCCGTATCCCTGCCGGACCCCCTCGTTGAGGGCCGCCCGCAGGTCGCCGCCCGTGACGTGGACATCCTGCCCGATCTCGACGAACAGGACGGCGAGACCCGTGTCCTGGCAGATCGGGGACTGCTCTTCG
>MVQS01000366.1 GCA_002067855.1 Syntrophaceae bacterium PtaB.Bin038 | reverse complement strand
GAGAGCCTGCGGGTTTGCCGGCCACCTGCGGGTTCGGCCGGCGGCAGCCGACGAGGCGCGCCGACTCGCCGGTCTCTTCCCGGATGCCGAACGGGCGCGCTGGGTGACGGACGCCCTCGAAACCGGCAGGGCTTGCGCTCTCGTGGTGGAGAGATTCGAGGGGTTGACGCGCGTTCCCCTCGGGTTCGTCGTGACGGCCGCCGACGGCGAGACGGCCCTGGCGCTTCACGCGGGGGAGCGCGGAAGGGGCCTTGCCCACGAAGCGATGCGGGCGGCGATCCGAATCCTGCGCGACGAGCCGTTCACGGAACTGTGCGCGTCCGTCGGGGCGGACGATGCGAGGGCCGCCCGGGCATTCGAAAAGGCCGGTTTTGCCCCCGCGGGCCCGTGCCGCTTCCGGGGCCGGCCGTCGAGGCGGTTCACCCGCAACCTGCGCGGTGACTGCACGCCCTACAACGTGTGGATCTGACGGGGCGCCCTGCGCTGAGATGCAATGTGAGGCATGCCGAAAGAGATCACCCACTGGCTGATTGCATCGGCCGTATCCGCGGGGCTCGAGGAAACCGCATTCCGGGACCCCCTCGAGCGCTACGAAAACATCCTGAAGATCGGTGCCGTCGTTCACGATGCCCCGTATTACTACCTCAAGGCGGACCGCGGGAAACGGTTCGGCGATCTGCCCCGCAGGCTCCACGGCACCGTCGATGACGCCTACGAACTGATCGGCGGCCTCCTGAGCTTCACCCTGGAAAGGCCTCCGGCGGAACGGAGCCCTCTGCTGTCCTTTCTCGTCGGTCTCGTGACGCACCTGTTTGCCGACGCCCTCCTGCATCCGATGATCTTTTACCTTACGGGCCCGTATGATCACCCCTCGTTCCGGGAAGGGACCGCCGCCCGGCAGGACCACCGCCGGCTGGAGACGCTGCTCGACATGCATTTTGCGGGCGGGTACCGTCGGGTGACGCGCTGTTCCCTGGCTGCCGTCCTCGGCGCGGCGGAGGCGCCGCTCGATGAACTCTTCACCCACGCCGGGACCGCGTGGCTCGAACCGGGACGGGCGGCCGGTTTTGCCGAGGGGTTGTCCTCGGCGTTTCGATTCTTTGCCTTCATGCAGGGTCTCTACCGCAACCCCGTCCTGGGGCGTCTCTCGTTCCGTCTCTTTCCGTTCGTCCCGTCCTTCGCGCGGGAAATCCTGGCCCTCGTGTATGCGCCCCAGCTGGCGCGCTACGAGGCGCGGATCGCGGGGGAAATCCGATACCGGCACCCCTGCTCGGGTATCGAGGAGACGGGCAGGTTCGACGATCTTTTTCGCAGGGCCGTGGAGCATAGCGTTGCGTTCTGCCGGGGGCTGGAGCCCCTGCTCGACGGGGGCGGAAAACGGCCGGCGCGGCTCATCCTGCCCGCGGTCGACCGCGGCCTGGGATTCGATCCCGACCACCCGCTGTGCCACTATGCCGGGAACCGGTTCTTTGCTTGACGGGGGAGGGCCATCGGGATTCCATTTGCAAAAGCGGGCCTGCGTGATTATCCTGTGCTTGCTGTGCCCGGCGGTGGAGATTCCGCCTCGTACGGACAGTCCCCGGACCGCGACGGAACCCGATGGCGTTATTTCTGGCAACCTTCTTTCTCCTGTACGGCCTGATGCACGGCTACGTCCTCCTGAAGGCCCGGGCCGCTTTCCCCTTCGGTCCCGGCGCGGCCGTGCCCGTTGCGCTCGTCGTGTCCGTCCTCATTCTGGCGCCCGTCGCGAGCCGTCTCCTCGAAAGGCAGGGGGCAGAGACGGCTGCCGGGACCTTGGCCTGGGGGGGATACCTCTGGCTGGGATTCCTGTTCGTTTGGGTCGTGACGCTGTCCGCCGTCGACCTGTACCGCGGCCTCGTCCGCGTGGTCGGGATCGCCGCGCGCGCGGACCTCTCCGCCGTCGTCCCGGGGGCGAGGGCCGCCTTCCTGGTACCCTTCGCTCTCTCTGCGGCGATCACCGCCTGGGGCGTTTACGAGGCCCGGGACATCCGGACGGAACGGGTCGTGATCGAGACGGACCGGCTGCCGGAAAACGTGGAGCGGGTCCGGGTCTGCCAGATCTCCGACGTGCACCTCGGTCTCATCGTCCGCGAGGGGAGGCTCGCGCGCATTCTCGACGTGGTGAAGCGGGAAGACCCCGACCTGCTCGTCTCCACGGGCGACCTCGTTGATGGGAGCCTGGCCGGAATGCCGGGACTGCTCGAACAGTTTCGGGGTATCCGGCCGGCCCTGGGAAAGGTTGCCGTGACGGGCAACCACGAGTTCTACGCGGGGCTCGAGGATGCCCTGGCCTTCAAGAAAGACGCCGGGTTCGACGTGCTCAGAGGGGAGGTCCGCGATGCGGGCGGAATCCTCACCCTTGCCGGCGTAGACGACCCGGCAGGCCGCGGCTTTGCCCTGAAAGGGCGCGTTGACGGCGAACGCGAGCTGCTCGGCGGCCTCTCGCGGGACCGGTTCGTCCTTTTTCTCAAGCACCGGCCCGTCGTCGAGGAGGAATCGCTGGGCCTCTTCGACCTGCAGCTCTCGGGACACACGCACCGGGGGCAGATTTTTCCCTTCAACCACGTCGTCGATCTCT
>MVQS01000365.1 GCA_002067855.1 Syntrophaceae bacterium PtaB.Bin038 | reverse complement strand
CGTGGCCGTCGACCTCGGCGATCGAGATGTTGAACTCGTTCTGCGTGCGGCGGATCAGGCTCTTCATCACGCCCCGCTTCTGCTTCAGGGAGCGGCTCTCGTGGATGTGCACCTCGATGATCCCGACGCCGACTACCATGCTCGTTCATTTCGTTCATTTCGTTTGTCCGTTGATTCCGTCAAAAGAACGAAAAAAACGAAAGAAACGAAACAAACGTCTTTATAATTTGCGCTCGATTTGCTCCGTGATGTACGCCTCGATCACGTCGCCCACGCGGATGTCGTTGTAGCCCTCGATGCCAAGGCCGCACTCCATCCCGGCGGCCACTTCCTTCGCGTCGTCCTTGAAGCGCTTGAGCGAGGCGATCTTGCCGTCGTAGACGACGACGCCGTCGCGCACGAGCTTGACGCCGGCGCTCCGCGGGATCTTGCCGTCCGTCACGTAGCAGCCCGCCACGGTGCCCACCTTGACGATGCGGAAGGTCTCGCGCACCTCCGCGCGGCCCTGGACGACCTCCTTGAACTCGGGCTCGAGCAGGCCCTCCATGGCGGCCCGCACGTCGTTGATGGCGTTGTAAATGACGTCGTAGAGCTTGATCTCGACGCCCTCCTTCCCGGCGAGCTCGACGACGCGCGCGTCGGGCCTCACCTTGAAGCCCAGGATGATCGCGTCGGAGGCCGAGGCCAGCATGACGTCCGTCTCGGTGACGGCGCCCGTGGAGCTGTGGATGAACTTCAGCTTGATCTCGTCGGTGGAGAGCTTGTTGAGGGCTTCCGTCAGCGCCTCGAGGGAGCCCTGCACGTCCGCTTTGAGGATCACGTTGAGCTCCTTGGCGCCTTCCTTGATCCGCTGGTAGAGCTGCTCCAGGGTGATCTTGGAGGAGGCGGCCAGCTCCCTCTCGCGCTCCTTGCGCACCCAGTACTCGCTGATGTTCTTGGCCTTCTTCTCGTCCTCGACGGCGATGAACTCGGAGCCGGCCTGCGGCACGCTCGAGAAGCCGATGACCTCCACGGGCATGGAGGGCCCCGCCTCCTTGATCCGCCGGCCCTGGTCGTCGATCATGGCGCGCACGCGGCCGTACTCGGTCTTGGCGGAGAAGGCGTCGCCCTCGCGCAGCGTCCCTTCCTGGATGAGCACCGTCGCCACGGGGCCGCGGCCCTTGTCGAGCTTGGCCTCGATGATGATCCCGCGGGCCGGGCGGTCCGGGTCGGCCTTCAGCTCGAGCACGTCGGCCTGCAGGAGGATGAGATCCAGGAGGTTTTCGATGCCGATCTTCTTCTTCGCCGAGATGTCGGCAAACAGCGCGTCGCCGCCCCAGTCCTCGGGCACGAGGCCGTGCTGCGAGAGCTCCTGCTTGATCCGGTCGGGGGTGGCGTTGGGCTTGTCGATCTTGTTGACGGCGACGATGATGGGCACGCCCGCCGACCGGGAGTGGTTGATGGCTTCCACGGTCTGCTCCATGACGCCGTCGTCGGCCGCCACGACGAGGACGACGATGTCCGTCACCCTGGCGCCTCGGGCGCGCATGGCCGTGAAGGCCTCGTGGCCCGGCGTGTCGAGGAAGACGATGTCGCGGTCCTTGACGCGGACGTGGTAGGCGCCGATGGCCTGCGTGATGCCTCCGGCCTCGCCCTCGATGACGTTGGTCTGCCGGATGGCGTCCAGCAGCGACGTCTTGCCGTGGTCGACGTGGCCCATGACGGTGACGACGGGCGCGCGGGGCTTGAGGTTCCGGGGCTCCGCCTCGACCCGCTGCAGCAGCTCGTCGTACTCGGCCGTCACCGCCTCGACCTGGTAGCCGAACTCGGCGGCGATGAGGGTCGCCGCGTCGACGTCGATGGACTGGTTGATGGTGACCATCATGCCCAGCCCGAGCAGCTTGTTGATGACGTCGCTGGCGCGCACGCCCATCTGCTTGGCCAGCTCGCCCACGCGGATGGCCTCGGAGATCCGGATCCGCCTCTTGATCGCCTTGGGCGTCGTGATCTCCGTTTTCTTCATCCGGACGACGGCGGCCTTTCGCTCGCCCTTCCAGCGGGGGGATTCCTCCTCCTCGATCTCGCGGAGGCGGACCCTCTTGTCCTTCTTGTCGATGACCTGCTTGATCATCGATTTCTTCTTGGCCGCCACGGAGTCCATGACCACCTCGACGGCCTTCTTGCCCTTCTTGTCCGCTCCCGCCGCGGCGCCCCTGGCCTCCGCGCCTGCCGCCGGGGCTCCCTGGCCGCGGGGCTGCACAGGGGCGGGCCCTGCGGGCTTGCGGATCTGTGTCTGCGGGGTGATCGCGGCCGGAGGCCTCGGCGCCTCCCTCCTCTCGCCGGGTTCGGGCCGGCGGATGATCTGCGCCTGGCGGGACAGGTCGGGCTTCGGGGGGGGCTCCGGTTTCGCGGGCGCCCTCTCGGCCGCGGGGGCCGCCTCGGCGGCCGGCGTCTCCTCCGCCCGGGATTCGGCCGGTTGCTCCGGCGCGACGACCCTCTCGGTCTTTTCGACCTTCTCTTCCC
>MVQS01000364.1 GCA_002067855.1 Syntrophaceae bacterium PtaB.Bin038 | reverse complement strand
CCGGCGCCAGACCTATCAGAACTGCAAACAAAACGATGATCTTTTTCATCACTGCCTCCTCGAATTCCGCACTTCCTGACACAAAACAGCGCCCCGCGGCCGGATCCGTTGACCCTCCCCGTGAGGGCTGCAAATTGCGCTCCAGAGAAGAATCAGCCCCCGCTGCCGGCCTTGCGGCTTCCCCGGTAGAGCTCGTACTCGAGAAGTCTGCATTCGATGGGCCCGTTGTAGAAGGGGATTCTGCGCTTCGTCCGAAGGCCGACCGTCTTGGCGAGCTCGAGGTTGCCCGTGAAGATATAGCCCCGGTAGCCGAGGTACCGGTTCTTGAAGAAGTTGCCGATTTCCCTGTAGATTTCCCCGAGCTTCGCGGCGTCTCCCATACGTTCGCCGTACTCGGGGTTCAGGATGACGATCCCTTCTCCCCCGGGAACCGGGGTTTCCCTGAAATCGCAGACCGCAAATTCGATGAGGTGCTCCACCCCCGCCGTGCGGGCATTCTGTCTTGCCGCTTCGACGGCCCCGGGCCGGATATCTGTGGCGACGATGCGCCCGGCGACCTTTCGGCGGGCGGCCCTCTTGAGGGCATCCCGCTCCCTGTCAAACGCCGGGCGGTCAAACCCGAGGATGTGCATGAACCCGAAGTTCTGGCGCAGGATCCCGGGTGCCCGGCCCAGGGCGGCAAGCGCCCCCTCGATGGCCAGAGTGCCGCTTCCGCACATGGGGTTGACCAGGGGGGTCCCGCCGTCCCAACCGGTCGCGAGAATGACGGCTGCCGCCAGCGTCTCCTGCATGGGGGCCTCGAGGGGGATCTTTCTGTAGCCCCGCCGCGAGAGGGGCTCCCCCGAGGTGTCGAGCCAGACCTCGCAGCGCTCGTCCTCCCAGTGCAGGTGGACGACGGCCCCGTGGCGCCCCGGCCCGGAATCCGGGCGCCGGCCCGTGCGGTCGCGGATGCGGTCCACGATGGCGTCCTTCGTCTTCACGTTGGCGAAGCGGGTGTCATTGACGGCGTCTGTCTTGACGCTCGATGTGACCGAGAGGTACCCGTCGGCTGCGATGATCGTCTCCCATGGCAGCTCCCGGAGGCGGCGGTGGAGATCCTGGGCCTGGCCGGCAGCAAAGGTGTCCAGCAGATACAGGATGCGCTGGGCCGTGCGCAGGGTCAGATTGAGGCGGACGGTGTCGGCAAGGGTGCCCTCGGTCTCGAGGGCCGTCTCCTGCGTAGAGAGAACGGGGAAGTGGAGCGCATGGGCTTCGCCCGCGAGAATCCCCGGTGTGCCGCGGGCGCAGGTGATGAGAATCCTTCGTTTTTCGTTCCAGAGGGTCATACCGGGGCCGCCTTTGCCGACGCTCGGAGCAGTTAAGCACAGCCATGACGGGATGTAAAGGGGGAGTGAGCCGCGGATCCAGAAAGTCCTTGCGAAATGGAGCCCTTATGGTAATACAATCCGCCGCAGGGGGCTGAACGGCAGGAGCGAAGCCATGATCGACGAGAAATACCTGGACAATATCCGCCTATCGTCGACGCCCATCGGGCAGAAGATCATCGGCACCCTCGTCCTGATACCCAACTATCGCCTCTTCCAGAACGTGGACATCCGCTTCGAGAACCGGGAGAGGATCCCCCGCGACGAGACGGTCATCTTCGCCATGAACCACACGGACCGCTACAATTACTGGCCCTTCCAGTACCAGCTCTGGAAATGGCAATACCCGTACACGACGGTCTGGGCCAAGGGGAAGTACTACCGGAACCGGCTGGTCGGCAAGATGCTGGACATCAGCAACGTC
This sequence comes from Syntrophaceae bacterium PtaB.Bin038, assembly GCA_002067855.1. Lineage (GTDB taxonomy): Bacteria > Desulfobacterota > Syntrophia > Syntrophales > UBA2192 > UBA2192. The sequence continues at coordinate 5,471 of MVQS01000364.1, read as the reverse complement.
ATCCCCGTGCCCTCGATGGGGTACCTGGTGGAGGAGTTCTACCGCAGGCGATTCGGCCGGAAGATCGGAAAAGAGGAATACCGTGCCATCAAGGACTGGATCGACGGAAAGGCGGACGAGGCCGCCTCTCTGGCGAGACTCGGGAAAGAGACGAAAACCCTCTTCCAGAAGGGTTTCATCGAGCACCTGAAGGACTATCACCAGCTCCTGATGGAGAAGGTGGCTGAGCTGAGCACAAAGGCGATCAGGGAATGGGGACTGAACCTCATCATCTTCCCCGAGGGAACCCGGTCGCTGCGGCTCGGCACAGGCAGGACCGGGATTGCGCAGATCGCCCTGTACTCGGGGAAGAAGATCGTGCCCGTGGGCTGCAACAACTCCGACCGGCTCTACACGGGCCACTCGCCTTTCGCGAAATCGGGCGCCGTCACCTACCGGATTGGCGAGCCGCTGTCCGTAGACGGCAGGCTCGAAGAGTTCCGCATCACGGAGCCCTTCAAGCTCTTCTCACGCGAAAGCCAGCAGAAGTACAGGGTCCAGTTCGAGGGGGTGACGAAGGTGGTGATGGACAGCATCAACGAGCTGCTCGACGAGAGGCACCGGCGGCTGTGAGACCGGCCACCGGGGGCACGTCCATGTCTAGCGCTGCAATCATGAACCGGCTTGGCGTTTGTGAAGGTAGGAAGAGCAGAAGTGAGGAAGAGCGGACGGGAAAAAATCCTTCCTCCACGCCGAGCTTCCGCTCTTCGTAACTTCCTAACTTCCGTCTTTTCACGGCGCCCTGCACCCGAGCCTTTTTGACCCCCCTGCAGGTCAGTCCGCTTTCGTTTTTTTCCGACGTCCCATTTTCACGGCGCAGAGGTCCCCGCACATGGTGCAGCCCTCTTCTTTGGCGCTCGTGCTCTTCTCGAGCCAGGCCCTCGAGCGGACCGGATCGAGGGAGGCTTCGATCTGGCCTTCCCAATCGAATTCCTTGCGCGCCCGGGCCATGCGATGATCCCGCTCGATCGCCCCGGGCACGCCCTTGGCGATGTCGGCGATGTGCGCGGCGATCTTCGAGGCGATCACCCCCTCCCGGACATCGTCGAGGGTGGGCAGCCGCAGGTGCTCCGAGGGGGTCACGTAGCAGAGATAATCCGCCCCGGCCCAGCCGGCGATGGCCCCGCCGATGGCGGCCGTGATGTGGTCGTACCCGGGGGCGATGTCCGTGGGCAGCGGCCCGAGGACATAGAAGGGGGCACTGTTGCAGAGGCTCTTCTCCATCTGTATGTTGGCCTGGATGTCCTTGATCGGGACATGACCGGGACCCTCGATCATGACCTGGACGCCCCGCTCCCGGGCCCTTCCGGTCAGTTCGCCCAGAAGGATGAGTTCCTCCACCTGGCCGCGGTCCGTGGCGTCGGCCAGGCAGCCGGGCCTCAAGCCGTCGCCCAGGCTAAGGACCATGTCGTACTTCTTCGCGATCTCGAGCAGCCGGTCGTACTGTTCGTAGAGGGGGTTCTCCCGGCCGTTGTAGTCCATCCAGTGCGCGAGGATCGAGCCCCCGCGGCTCACGATGCCCAGGAGCCGGCCCTGCTTCTCGATGCACTCCACGCTCCGGCGCGTCACGCCGCAGTGGACCGTGATGAAGTCCACGCCGTCCTCCCCGTTTTCCTCGATGACCCGGAAGAGATCGTCGGCCGTCATCTCCACGATGGCCTTGCCGGAGTTGACGGACTTCACGGCGGCCTGGTAGATGGGCACCGTGCCGATGGAGACCGTGGATGCCCCGATGACGGCGCGCCGGATGGCCCCGAGATCGCCGCCCGTGGAGAGATCCATGATCGTGTCGGTGCCCGCGGCGATGGAGATGCGGACCTTCTCCAGCTCCAGGGCCAGGTCTGCCCGGTCCTTCGAGGTCCCGATGTTCGTGTTGATCTTCGTCCGGAGGCCCTTCCCGATGGCCAGGGGCGCGATGGAGGCGTGCCGGTTGTTGCGGACGACGACGATCGTCCCTTCCTCGACTCCTTTTCGGATGGTTTCGGGCGCGACGTTCTCCTGCTTTGCGCAGGCAGCCATCTCCTCGGAGACGATCCCCCGCCGCGCTGCTTCCAGTTGTGTAGGTTTGCTTTCCATGAGTTTTCTCCGTTTCAGCCCCCGGCCAGGATCTGCTCGGCCACCTTGCGCCCCGACAGGAGCATCCCGCCGAAGATGGGACCCATGCGCGGACCCCCGAAGGCGGCGTTGGCCGACATGCCTGCCACGTAAACGCCGGGGCAGATCTCCCGGGTGTTGTCGATCGTCAGCCGTTCCGCCTTTTCGGACCACATGGAGCGCTCCCCCATGAGCTTTCCCGTCGGCGTGTTGAGCGTCACATCGGCCTTGCGCTCGATGACGTGCAGCACCTCCGTGTCGTGCCCCGTGGCGTCGATGACGGCCTTCGCGTGAATGGTCAGCGGATCCACATGAAGACCCGTCATCTCCACGGGCGACCAGGTGATGACGAGCCCCATGACGCGGTTGTCGCGGATGACCACGTCCTCCACGGTGATGCAGTTGAAGACCTTCGCCCCGGCCTGGATGGCGCGGGAGCAGATCGTGGTGACCGCCTCGATCGCGTCGGCCGTGTAATAGCCGGGCGCGTACTCTTGCGTCCGGACCCCGAAGTGATCGAGGATCCCCTTCGCCTCGGCCTGGACGACGATTTCGTTGAACATCATCCCGCCGCCCCACATGCCGCCGCCGATGCTGAGCTTGCGTTCGTAGAGGGCGACCTTTCTGCCGGCCCCGGCCAGAAAGTAGGCCGCCACGAGGCCCGCAGGCCCGCCGCCCACGACGGCCACGTCGACGTCGAGGTGCGCCAGGAGCTTCTTCGTGTATGTCTCGACGATGGCCCGGCTGATGGTGACTTCATTGAGCGCCATCTTCACTGTCCTCCCTTCATATCCCATCCCCTAAGGGATGTTCGGAATAATCCCGCCTGAGCTGTTCCTATGCGAAGTTGGGAAGTCATGAAGTTGTGAAGTTTGGATTGCCGACCGGGTTCCCTGTCCTCCGCTTTTTCCCAGCTTCCCAATTTCCCAACTTCCCAGCTTCCATCATCTGCGCAGTGCTTTCGACACCTTGAGCACCTTGCCGGCCACCTCGGCCGGGTCGCGCCCGAGGATGCGGACGATGGGCTCCTTGCCGTCGCCGCCCCGGTCGAATACGGCATCGGGGATCCCGCTGTGCCGCGAGAGGGCATCCGTCGTCCCCCACTCGAGGGAGGAGCCCTCGCGAAGCTTCACCTCCCGGGGCTCGTGGGCCCGGTCGAAGCTCGCCACGTCGAACCCGAGGTCCTTCAGGATCTCGACGATCTCCTCTGAGAAGCGGATGTTCATGGCCGACCGGTACCTGCCGTCGAAGCGCATCACTGCCAGGATCACCTTGGCGACGTGGCTCGAGGCCCCGAAAGCGGGGTCATGCAGGGTCTCTACGTTCTCCCCGACCCGGATGATCCGGCCCGGGACGGCGGCCACCTCCGCAGCGGATGACGCCCCCGGCAGGGCATAGCCGAAGTTGGACTGGATCTCGGGGACAATATTTCCCGTCCGCCCGCCCTTGAGCCTCGCGACGGCCTTCCTCAGCTCCTCGATGCAGCGCCAGCGCTCTGCCTCGCGGATGACGGGGGCAAAGTGGTTCGTCGGGCCCCGGCCCCCGCCGATCGCGAATCCGAACCGGATGGCCTCGGTGACATACTCCTTCGCCCTTCCCACGGCCTCGAGCACCCCGAAGCCCTGGGCAAGCCCCGTGGCAACGGCCGAGGCGAAGGTGCACCCCGTGCCGTGGGTGTGCTTGGTGTCGATGCGCTTCGCCGCGAACTCGTGGAAGCTCTTCCCGTCGAAGAGCAGGTCGGCGGCATCGCCCTCGAGATGCCCGCCCTTGACGACGACGTTCTTCGCCCCGAGCTTGCGGATCAGGAGGGCGGCCTTCTTCATATGGTCCTTCTTCGTGATCCGCATCCCCGTGAGGACCTCCGCCTCGGGGATGTTCGGCGTGACGACCGCGGCCAGGGGGATCAGGTCCCTGATCAGGGTCCCGCGCGCCTCCTCGCGCAGCAGGGGGCTGCCGCCCTTTGCCACCATGACGGGGTCGACGACGAGCCTGCGGATCCTGTATTGGCGGATTTTCTTTGCCACGCAGCGGATGATTGCCGTCGAGGAGAGCATGCCCGTCTTCGCCGCGTCGACGCCGATGTCGCCTGCCACGGAGTCGAACTGCGCCTCGATGAACTCGACGGGGATGTCGTAGACCCCCTGGACGCCCAGGGTATTCTGGGCCGTCAGCGCCGTGACGACGCTCATGCCGAAGCCGCCCAGGGCCGTGATCGTCTTCAGGTCGGCCTGGATCCCGGCCCCCCCGCCGGAATCGGACCCGGCGATCGTCAATACTCTCTTCGCTTCCATTTCCTTCTCCTCCAAAACAAAAAGGCACATCTCGAGTGGATGTGCCTTCCGCCTATACATTCGCTTCCGCCACTCCCTACGCTGGCATTACCCAGGTCAGGTTCGAAGGGTATACTCTCAGCCTGTACGGCACCCCCAGGATCGGCTATTCAGTTGTGTGTTCAACTTACCCCAAGGGCCTGCCGTAATCAAGCGAATTCTTGCCCGGCCCGCGCAAATTAGCGCTCGAAATACGCCCCGCGAGCCGCCTGCATCCCGTGCGGGTCTGCACATCTCAGCGCTTGATCTCCGGGACGTGCGGGGCAACCGCCCCGCCGTGGGCTACATCCTGGGCTACGGGGCGCACTGCCGGGAACTCTTCGGGTTCCGGTCGGGGCTCGTCGCCTTCCTGGTCTTCAGCCTCAGTCTCCAGCCGGGCTTTTCAGCGCCTCTTTCCCCCCAGAACGTGGGCATGATCATCCTGCTGGCGGGTATGCACGCCAGCATCCTCGGCAACGAGGGCACCATGGTCTGGGGGCGACGCAGGGCGATCGCGATCCACGTGATCGGCTCGGGGCTTCTCGGCTGTGTCCTCGGGTTTACGGCCGGGTTCATCTTCCACCTGGTTTCGGCCCCGTGCTTCCTCTGCGGGATGACAAACCTCTTCGACAGCGGGGCACTCACGGCGGCGCTCGTCGCTGAATCGCCGGATCGGCACAGGGGGCTCACACCGGCCGTCTATTCCTTCACGGGCTTCGGGATGGCTTTCCTGGCGCCCCTGGTCTTCGGCGCCATCCTCGATGCCGCCGGCCGGGGGGTTGCGGCCCGGGGCCTCGCCTTCGCCTCCCTGGGAGTCGTCTGCATGTCCGGTGCGCTGTGGCTTCGGATCTTTCGGGCCCGATGAACCCGATCCGTTGACAGTCCCCGCTGGCACGCCTATACTGTCCACCATTCCCGCAGGGGAGGAAGCCCGTGACCATGCTGCAGATCCGCGACAACCTGCACCTCATCGACATCGACCAGGCCCTCGAGGGGTTCAGGAAATTCATCAGCGCCTGGCTCTTCAGG
>MVQS01000363.1 GCA_002067855.1 Syntrophaceae bacterium PtaB.Bin038 | reverse complement strand
ATCGACGAGATGCTCCACACGCCGCCGACGTTCATGCTGGGGCTGTTCTTCCTGGGGCTGCTGCTCTGCATCGGCCGGCTCTACAAGGACACCTGGGACCGGATCCCGAAGAGAACGGTCCGAGGCTGAAGGACCGAGGATCGAGGAAGAGGCAGAAAACGAAAGAAACGAAATCCACGATGAACGAAACAAACGAATAGACCGTAGAGAGTCCTCCAAGCAGAACCCCCATTCCGGAAAGGCGACGGAATGGGGGTTTCTTTTCCTGGTGCCGGAGGACGGAATCGAACCGTCACGCCCCCAGGGGGCGGGGGATTTTGAGTCCCCTGCGTCTACCAGTTTCACCACTCCGGCGTGTGGGTTCCGATTATAGATTCGAAGGCTTCAAAGTCAAGAAAATTGTATTTGACAACGCCGAGATGCGTGTGCTAAACGGATAGCTCTTTTGAACGGGGCTGTAGCTCAGTTGGGAGAGCGCTTGAATGGCATTCAAGAGGCCAGGGGTTCGACTCCCCTCAGCTCCACCATGCAATCAACCGTATTGCCCGATACGTTGGCCGCCTCGGCGGCCTTTTTTTTGGGGGCTGACACCCCTGTAGCCCGAGGCCGCGGCGCCGGCGTACCTTTCCCCTGTCCCTGCGAGGAGGTATCCCATGAACGCGGCCGCGAAGCAGAAGAAACCCTCCCGGGAAACCCCGCCCCTCACCCCCGAGCGAATCGAGGCCCTCGACGCCGTTCAGCGGCGTATCGTGTGGCTTGCCAGCCGCATGATCGACTACGCCAACCACGTGCGGCCCAACCCCGAGGGGACGAAGATCGGCGGCCACCAGGCCTCGTCCACGTCGATCACGTCGATCCTGACGGCCCTGTACTTCCACTGGCTCAGACCGGGCGACCGGGTCGCCGTCAAGCCCCAGTCCTCGCCCGCCTTTCATGCCGTGCAGTACCTGCTGGGGCGGCTCCCCTGCCCGTACATGACGCAGCTGCGCGCCTACGGGGGCCTCCAGCCCTATCCCAGCCGCACGAAGGATCCCGATGCGGTCGACTTCTCGACGGGCTCCGTGGGACTGGGCGCCGTGGCCCCTGCCTTCGCCGCCGCCGTCTGGCGCTACGCCCGGGCGCACTTCGGGCCGATCCCGGCGCGGCGCTTCGTGGCCCTCCTGGGCGATGCCGAGATGGACGAGGGAAGCGTCTGGGAGGCCCTGCTGGACGACTCCCTTCAGGGGCTGGGCAACCTGCTGTGGATCGTGGATCTCAACCGCCAGAGTCTCGACCGTGTCGTCCCCGGCATCCGGGCCGCCCGCCTCAAGCGGCTCTTCGAGGACCTGGGCTGGCAGGTCATCGAGGCCAAGTACGGCCGGAGACTGCAGGCCCTCTTTGCCCGGCCCGGCGGGGAGACCCTGCGGCGCCGCATCGACAGGATGACCAACGAGGAGTACCAGGCCCTGATCCGCCAGGGAGGTGCCCAGATCCGCCGAAGCCTGCTGGGGGAGAAGGGGCAGGGCCGGGACGACGTGGAGCGCCTGCTGACGGAAATTCCCGACGCCGAGATGCCGGCACTTCTCTCCAACCTGGGCGGACACGACATGGAGGAGCTGATCGCGAGGCTCTCCGAGGTCGACGACCGCCGCCCCACGATCCTTTTCGCCTACACGATCAAGGGCTGGGGCCTTCCCCTGGCGGGCCATCCCCTCAACCATGCGCAGCTGATGAGCCCGGAGCAGATCGAGGGGCTGCGCGCCGCCTGCGGCATCCCGGACGGGGAGGACTGGCCGCTTTTCGATGAGGCCTCTCCCGAGGGGAGGCTCTGCGCCGAGAGGGCACGTGCGCTCTACGGCGAGGAGGAGAGACCCTCCGCCGTGCTCGCGCCGGAATCCGTCCCCGGCGATATCCGCATGCCCGCCCCGCTGACGACGAGCACCCAGGACGCCTTCGGGCGCCTGCTCGTGCAGCTGGCCGACGTGCCCGAGGTGGCCCGCCACCTCGTGACGACATCGCCCGACGTGTCGATCTCGACGAACCTGGCAGGCTGGATCAACAAGACGGGCGTCTTCTCCCCCCGCGAGGAAAAGGACTACGAGGACGCCGAGGTCTACCGGCTGCTCAAGTGGCACCGCTCGCCCGGGGGGCAGCACATCGAGCTCGGCATCTCGGAGATGAACCTGTTCATGATGCTCTCCATGATGGGCCTTTCGAAGGAACTCTCCGGTGTGCACCTCGTCCCCGTGGGGACCGTCTACGACCCCTTCGTCTGCCGCGGCCTCGACGCCCTGATCTACGGCCTGTACTCGGGCTCCAAGTTCATCTTCGCCGGCACTCCCTCGGGCGTGACCCTGGCGCCCGAGGGCGGCTCCCACCAGTCGACGGTGACGCCGTCGCTGGGGACGGAACTTCCCAACCTCGACTACTGGGAGCCCTGCTTCGCCCTGGAACTCAAGTGGATTCTTCTGGAGGCGATCCGGCAGTGCTGCGACCGGGCCGCGGGCCGCTCGAGCTACCTGCGGCTTTCCACGAGGCCCGTCGACCAGGGGCTGATGAACGGGGCCCTGAAGCGGCTGGGCGAGGATGCGCTGCGGGCCCATGTGCTGGCCGGGGCCTGCCGGCTGCGCGACTGGCGCGACGGGGGAATGACGGACGCGTCGGCACCCCTGGTGATCCTGGCCGCGGCGGGGACGCTGGTTCCGGAGGCCATGGCGGCGGCGGAAATCCTGGAGCGCGAGGGGGCGCGGGTCAACGTGCTCGGCATCGCGAGCCCGCGTCGTCTCTACGAGCAGTGGCAGGCGGACTGCGCCCGGAAGCGCCAGGGGACGGCGGGACGGGGCCTCTTCGAGGAATGGATCCTGCCCGAAGAGCGGACGGCCCCGATCGTGACGGTCCAGGACGGGGCGTCCCACTCGCTGGCGTGGCTGGGGAGCGTCTTCGGCGCGCGGGCGGTGAGCCTGGGGGTGGACCGCTTCGGTCAGACGGGGAGCCGGGCCGATCTCTACAGGGTGTTCGGGATCGACGCCGCGGGCATCGCCGAGGCGGCCTTCTCGGCCCTGGAGGCGGCGGGGTGAGCCTGCCCCAAAATCCTCCCCGGCCCTCCTTTTGCAAAGGAGGGAGCCCGAAACTTCCCCCTGTGAAAAAGGGGATAAAGGGGAGGGTGGATGATCAATAAGAAAAAACCCCCGTGGAGGGAACCGGCGGGGGTTTCTTCTTGCTGCTGAGGACTCGTTGCTGAACGGGAGAAATAATCAGGGCACCTGGTTCTCGAGGATTCCCTCGATGACGTCCTTCTCGATCTCCTGCATGAGTTTCACGGGATCGTTCTTCTGCGCTTTCTTGCCGGCCTTGCCGGTTGTTTCGGCTGTTCTCGTCATGGTCTTGCTCCTTTTGCCTGGTTGCTTTTCTTGGGGTTCCCCTTCCCGCGCGTCCGCCCGTTTGCCCGGCGGAGCGCCTCCACGTATCGATTCCAGTCTTCGTCGCTGATCTGGGGCTTCCTGGGCTTTTTCATCGACTGATCCATCGATCCCTTCCCGTTCGAGTGCTGCAGCCCGGGTCAACCTGGATGCCGCGATCCCGCTTCCTTTCTCCACCCGTCTGCGGGCGGGGTTGTGCCCCGCCCGCAAACGAATGTCAAGGAGATAGTCAGTGACGTGTTGCAGAAGACGACATGACTGACTAGAGGAATCTGCGGGCTTCAACGCGTCAGGGCCGGATCGGGCCGCACATCGGGTCGTTCCAGTACCTCCCGACGAGCATCCTGTCCTCGCCCTTCTTGACTTTCTTGTTCGCTTCGGTCCGTTTCATGACGATGCTTCCTCAATATTCTGCGATTAACGGAAAATGGCCAGCCCCTTGTTCGGGTAGTAGGAGCGGCTTGCCGGATCACCGGGGATTCTGGCGGTACGCTCGCCCATCAGGGGAACCTGGGGGGTCATGTCCGTCTTTGCTCGTGTCGACATCCTGTCCATCTTGATTCGCGCCTTTCCGTGCTGGATCCGTTTCTTTGTCGCTTCGACGTCACCCTAACGGAAATGCACCCCGGTGAAAATCGGAGGGTGTCTGAAAGTGGGATCAGACAAGCATTGAGCAATGACTCGGACAGGGGCCGAGGACCGCATCAGAGTCCGTCTGATGGCGCCCGGAACGGCCTCGGGGAGGGCCCGTCGGGCGGGGGCCGACTCCGCCCGCCGCCGCGCGGGGCGCGTGGGGCCCCTTCCCGGGGCGCAACGCCCCGTTCGGGAAGAAATTGACAATGCGCGCCAATCGTATTACACGGTTCGACAACGACGTGGCTGCGGGAGGACACGAAGACGGCCATGGCCCGTGCAAAATCCAGGGAGCAGCTGATCCTCGAGCTGGCGGACCTGCGCAAGCAGATCGACGAGATGAAGCGCTCCGAGACGGACTGTCTCTTCGAGGAGGGCCTCTACCGGAGCCTGGAGCGGTCGTCCCGGGCCGGCATCTACGTCCTGCAGGACGGCAAGTTCCGGTTCGTCAACGAGCACGCCGCCCGCTACTGGGGCTACAACCGCAACGAGCTCATCGGGAAGGAGTCCATGAGCCTCGTGCACCCCGACCACCGCGAGCGCGTCCGCAAGCACGCCATCGCCATGCTCAAGGGCCGGCGCTCCCACCCCTACGAGTTCATGACCATCGGCAAGAACGGGGATTTGCGCTGGATCGCCGAGACGGTCACCCCCATCCACTACCGGCGCAAGCGGGCCGTCCTCGGGAACTCCATGGACGTCACCCGGCAGGTCCAGGCCCGGACCAAGCTGGCCGAGCTGGAGGCCCTGGAAGCCTCCATCCTCGACGCCATCCCGCACGCCGTCATCGGCCTTCGCAACCGCCGGATCATCTTCGCCAACAACGGCGTCGAGAGCGTCTTCGGCCGCAAGGCCTCCGAGCTCATCGGCCGGTCCACGCGCCTGCTCTACCCCACCGAGGAAGGGTTCCGCGAGATCGCCAAGGTCCTCTACTCGAACCTGGAGCGCCAGCGCACCTTCAGCTTCGAGTTCACCTGCCGGCGCCGCGACGGCAGCCCCTTCGAGGCCCTCATCAGCGCCTCCCGCATCGGCGACACCCTGCAGGAGAAGCGCATCGTCATCGTCTACGAGGACATCACGGACCGCCGGCGCGCCGAGGAGTCCTACAAGCTCTTCGCCTCCAGCTCGCAGGCCGGCGTCTACGTCGTCCAGGACGGCAAGTTCCAGTACGTCAACCACCACGCCGCCGCCTACGCGGGCTACAGCGCCGAGGAGCTCGTGGGCATGAACTCCATGGGCCTCGTGCACCCCGAGGACCGGGTGAAGGTCCGCAAGCAGGCCCGCGAAATGCTGCGCGGCAGGCGGATCTCGCCCCACGAGTTCCGCATCGTCACCAAGGACGGGCGGATCCGATGGATCATGGAGACGGTGGCCTTCATCCCCTACCGGGGCTCGAGGGCCGTCCTGGGCAATTCCATGGACATCACCGAGACGATCGAGGGCCGCAACCGCCTCGAGGCCCTGGAGGCCCTGGAGGCCTCGATCCTGGAGGCCATCCCGCACGCCGTCATCGGCCTGCAGGACCGTCGGATCATCTTCGCCAACGACGGGGTCCAGTCCGTGTTCGGCTGGGACGCCCTGGAGCTCATCGGGAAGAGCGTCCGCGTCTTCTACCGCTCCGACGCCGACTACGAGGCGATCGCGCGGGTCCTCTACGGCGCCCTGGAGAAGCACCGGACCTTCAAGATGGAGTTCACGTGCCGGCGCAAGGACGGCACCGACGTGGACTGCATGATCACGGCCTCCCGGATCGGCGAGAGCCTCACGGAGGGCAACATCGTCATCACCTACCAGGACATCACGGACCTCAAGCGCGCCAAGACGGAGGTGGAGCAGTCCCGGGAGAGGCTGCGCAACCTCTCGGCCCACCTCGAGTCGGCGCGGGAGAAGGAGCGCACCCGCATCGCGCGGGACCTGCACGACGAGCTGGGGCAGCTGCTCACGGCCCTCAACACGGACCTCGTGCTGCTGATGAACAGCGTGCCGCCCGGGCAGGACGATTTGATGAAGAAGGCCGAGGACTCGGTGAACCTCGTCGAGATGACCATGCAGACCGTCAAGCGGATCTACATGGACCTGCGGCCCGGGATGCTCGATCACCTCGGCCTCGCCGTGGCGATCGACTGGCTCGCCCAGGATTTCCAGAAGCGCACCGGCATCAAGTGCACCGTCTCCATCGACCCGGGGGAACTGCAGCTGGATGCGGACATGTCCTTTTCGATCTACCGGATCGTGCAGGAGACGCTCACGAACATCTCGCGCCACGCCGAGGCGAGCCGGGTCACCATCAGCCTCCGGCAGAGCGCCGATCGGGTCGAGCTCGTCGTCCGGGACAACGGCAAGGGGATCACGCAGGAGCAGCTGGCGAAGCCGAACTCCTACGGCCTGCTGGGCATCCGGGAGCGCGCCTATCACTGGGGCGGCGAGGCCCTCATCACGGGGCGCAGGAACCAGGGCACGACGGTCAAGGTCAGCATACCACTCACGGGGAAGGGGAGAGGCCATGAAAAAGATCCGAATCCTGATCGCCGATGATCACCCCATCGTGCGCGAGGGCTACAAGAAGATTCTCACGAGCCAGCCGGACATGGACGTCACGGGAGAGGCCGGCAACGGCCAGGAGGTCCTCGATCTGATCCAGAGGAAGGACTTCGACCTGATCCTGCTGGACATCTCCATGCCGGGCCGCAGCGGGCTCGAGATCCTCAAGGAGCTCAAGGGCCGCAAGCCGCACCTGCCCGTCATGATCCTGAGCATCTACCCCGAGGAGCAGTATGCCGTGCGGGCCTTCCGGGACGGCGCCTCGGGCTACCTCACCAAGGCGAGCACGCCCAAGGAGCTCATCGCGGCCATCCGCAAGGTCTCCCAGGGCGGCCGCTACGTCACCGAGGCCCTGGCCGAGAAGCTCACCTACTTCCTGCACGGCGACGTGGAGAAGGTGCCGCACGAGAAGCTCTCGGACCGGGAGTACCAGGTCATGCTCCTCATCGCCTCGGGCAAGACGGTGACCCAGATCGCAGAGGAGCTGTGCCTGAGCGTCAAGACGATCAGCACCTACCGCCGCCACATCCTCGAGAAGATGCAGTTCAGCACGAACGCCGAGATCACCATGTACGCCATCCAGAACAAGCTGCTGGGCTAGAAAAACGGGGACGTTGTTGACCAAGTGGACTGACTTCACGCCGGATCAAAACGATGAGTTGGTCAACTTGGTCAACAACGTCCCTGATCCGGCCTAGCCTGTCCGGATGAGTTCTGCGAGGCACGGGACGAGCTGCTTCTTACGCGACAGGATGCCCTTGAGCCGGTAGACGTTCTCGCCCACCTTCGGGTAGCGGATCCGGGCAAGAAAGACCGGATCGCCCTGCACGAACAGCGTGCTGTCGAGCTCGGTGATGTCCGTCACCATGAGCGCCGTGAAGAGGTGGCCCGTTACGGCCTGCTGCCGGGCAAGCCCCTCGAGGATCTCGTCGCGGCGGTCCAGGATCTCCGTCATGCTCGTCACCTCCACCTGGCTCACCGTGAAGGCGTTCTTCCCCTCCCCGAAGTGCTTCATGTCCAGCGCGAGGATCTCGTCGACGGGCCTGCGCGCCACGAGCGAGGCCGCCGCCATGATCTCCTTTCCGAAGGTGTCGATGGGCAGGTCGGTGAGGGTCGAGAGGTACTCGGCGGTCCGCCGGTCCGTCTCCGTCGTCGTGGCCGAGCGCAGGAGGATCGTGTCGGACAGGATGCCGGCGAGCAGCAGCGCGGCGATCTCCTTGCGCATGGGGACCCGGAAGTCCTGGTAGAGGCCCGCGATGATCGTGGAGGTGGCCCCCACGGGCTTGTTGATGAACGTGATGGGGGCGGTCGTCCGCAGGCTCCCGAGGCGGTGGTGATCGATGATCTCGAGGATGCGGTAGTGCTCCGCGCCCTCCACGGCCTGGGACAGCTCGTTGTGATCCAGCAGGATCAGGTCGATGTCGGGTTCCCGCATCAGGTCGCTCTGGGAGAGAACGCCCGCCACGCAGCCCCCGGCGTCCAGGACGGGCAGCGACCGCGAGACGGACGCAAGGAGACGCTCCCTGACGGCCCCGATGTAGTCCCCCTCCTGCACCGGCTTGAGCGTGCGGTCGCCCGTGTGCGCCACGGGCGACGAGTAGAGGGCGAGCCACGAAGAGGTCGAGGTGTCGTAGGGGGAGATGAGGACGGTGACGCCGAGCGACTCGGCCTTCTGCTTGAGCTCGCGGCGGATCGGCTTGCCGCCCGTGACGATCAGCACCCGCACCTTCCGCTCGATGACGCAGTCCTGCACGTCCTCGCGGTTGCCGACCAGCACGATCGTGTTGGCCGGCGGCAAGGCCCCGATGTGCTCCCGGAAGGCGTCGAGCTCGTAGGCCGCCACCGCGATCCGGGCCTGGAAGACCGCGCCGGCGTCGAAGTCGGTGACGGGCTGGGCCCCGAGGGTCTTCACGAGCAGCGACACGGACGTGGGGAAGACGCCCTTGCGGTTCGGGTCGATCTTCTGGAGCATGTTCTGGGCGAAGGCGTTGAAGTGCAGGATGGAGTCGAGGCGCCCGTCGTCCCCGACGATGGGGAGCATCTTGAAGTTGCCCCGGTTGAGGATCTCGAGGGCATGCCACAGCGGCATGTCGTGGGGGACCGTCACGGCCTCGCGGCTCATGTGGTTTCGCACCTTCGGGATCAGCTCGCCCACGAACTCGGGGGCGGGCTCGCCGAAACGCTCCAGGACGCACTGCGTCTGCAGGTTGAGGTTCCCGCACCGGGCGGCGAAGCAGTTCGCGAGGCCCTGGGCCCGCTTCAGCTCTGCGTAGGCGAGGACCGACACGATGGAGTCCGTGTCGGGGTTGCGGTGTCCGAAAATCAGAATCTTCTTTTCTCGTGTCATCGCGTTTCCGATCGCAAGGAATCGGGAATCTGCACCCGTGACGCCCATGCTAGAATGTCCGTCCGCCTGTTTCAAGTGCCTTTTCCCTACCCCGATCTCGGCGGGGGGGGAAGAACATCGTGGCAGGTATCTTGCACACTCAAGGGAATCATGCTAAAGCACATCCGGGAACTTGAAGGCCCGATGAAGATGAACGCTCGCCCTCTTCCGTTCGCGCTCAGGCTCTTTGCGGCCCTCCTTGCCGCCTCGGCCTCGTTTTCCCTGTCGGCCCCCCCCGCCGCCGCTTCCGCGGATTCCGCCTCCTCGGCCGTTGCGTCGTTTTCGCAGGCATCCCCCGCGCCGGCGGGACCGGCGGACCGCATCGTCATCGAGAAATCGAGGCGGACCCTGACGCTCTTCCGGCAGGACCGGGAGATCAAGTCCTACAGGGTCGCCCTGGGGCGAGACCCCGTCGGCCCCAAGGTGCAGCAGGGCGACAACAAGACCCCCGAGGGCGTCTACTTCGTCGACTACAAGGTCCGGAACAGCATCTACCACCGTGCCCTGCATCTCTCCTACCCCAATCCGGACGATGTCGAGAGGGCCCGGGCGCTCGGGGTTTCGCCCGGGGGCAGCATCATGATCCACGGCATGAAGGAGGACAAGCTCTGGATGGGCGACGTGCAGTACCTGTTCAACTGGACCAACGGCTGCATCGCCCTGACCAACCGCGAGATGGAAGAACTCTGGGATCTCGTTTCCGTCTGGACCCCGGTGGAGATCCGGCCGTGACAGGGCAGGAAGTTAGGAAGTTGAGAAGATAGGAAGTTAGGAAAAAAAACAGGAAGAAGAAAAGAATAAAAGGCGGCACCGGTCATCCGGCGCCGCCTTTCTGCTTTCACCTGCCGGGGTTGGGACCCGGCCGTCCGTCGTGCTATTTCTTCATCGACTTCATGAAGATCGCCTCGGACTTCTTCGCGTTGTCCTCGGCCAGCTTTGCAGCCGCTTCCGCCCGGGCTGCCGCCGCTTCGGCCTTCTTCGCAGCCTCGCCGGCCTGCGCGGCCTGGCGGGAGGCGTCCGCGACGCCGGCCTTGGCGGCCGCCGCATCCCTGGAGGCCTGGTCGGCCTTCATCTGGGCCTGGTCGACTTTCGAAGAGAGCTCGTTGAGCCTTGCATTGACCTTGTCCAGGTCCCCCGTCGTGGCGCAGCCCGTGAAGAGCGCTGCAACAAAGACCAGCACCGTTACCATGACAAACCGTGACTTCATCCCTAGTACCTCCTTTGATATAAGATTAAAGGTTTTGCCCCCTCATGAACTTCTACGCGATGGCTTCTTTCCGTCACCTCCCTTCGGCAAGGCGCCCACCGGGACGGGGACGCCGTTTTTCGACTCCACAACCTCGTCGATTTTTTCCCAGTTCACGTAATCCTCGATCCCCTGTCGCTTCGCGACGAGGCGGGCCTGCTCTTTCATGTCCTCGATGAACCCGTAGGGATCCCCGTGGACCTCCGCGAAGATCACCCTGCCTTTGAACCCGAACTTCACGGGCTCATAGAGGATTTCCACGATCGTCCCCTTCGGGACATCGGGATAGAGCTTCTCGATGTCCTCGGGGTAGAGCCGGATGCAGCCGTTGCTGAGGATGCGACCCACGCTCCAGGGGTTGTCCGTTCCGTGGATGCCGTACCCCCGGGCGGAAAGCCCGAGCCAGTACTTGCCGATCGGGTTGTCCGGACCGGCGGGCATGATCTTCGTCCTGTACTTGTGCCGCAGCTTGGGGGGGATGTTCCACTCGGGGTCCTCCTCTTTCTCGACGACCCGAAACGTCCCCAGCGGCGTCTGTGTTTCCTCCTCGCCCACCGTGACGGGGTAGGTGCTGACGGTGCCCCGCTTGGCGTGAAACCGGTACAACCGCATCTCCGGCACGTTGATCACGATGGCGCGGTGCTTCGCGGTCGGGACGATCCAGAGAGCGGGGATCTCGATCCGGCTCCCCTCCTCGAGCAGCCAGGGGTCCCGGTCGGGGTGGAAGGCCTGCAGTTCCGAAAACCCCAGGCCGTGTGCTCTAGCGATGTCAAGGAGCGTTTCCCCGGGCAGCACCGTGTGCACTCGCATGCGCCCGATCACGGTGCTCACCCTGGAAGGGTCTTTGGCTGCCGGTTCGTACCGGTATTCGGTCTGTGCGAGGGAGAGATCGAGGGCCGCAAAGAACAGCAGAACCGCGATAATGAATGTCTTGACCCGCATGGTTGATCGGTTTCGTCTCTCGGTACCGGCCGTCAAGCGGCAAACGGTGCAACTCATTGAGCAATTTACACCCTTTGAACCGATGAATACAAGGGTTTTTTCAACCGGGGGCCCCCTATTCCCGCTCGTAGGGAAGGCCCAGCGCCTCCGGCGCGCCGATGCGCCTGCGCCGGTTCCAGGCCGTGAAGAAGACGAGAACGGCGATGGTGAACAGGTAAGGGAGCATCTTGAGGAAGAAGGGCGAGACGACGGCGCCCAGCACCTGGATGCGGAACCCCAGCGCCTCGATGCCCCCGAAGAGCCAGGCGCCGGCCAGGGCCCGCAGCGGGCTCCAGACGGCGAAGATGACGAGCGCCAGGGCGATCCATCCGCGCCCGGCCGTCATGTTCTCCACCCAGCAGGGCGCGTAGAAGAGCGACAGGTAGGCACCCCCGAGTCCCGCCAGCATCCCCCCCGCCAGGATGCCGGCATAGCGCACCCGGTAGACGTTCACCCCCGCGGCATCGGCCGTGGCGGGATCTTCGCCGACGGCGCGCAGGTGCAGCCCCGGCCTCGTCCGGTGGATCCAGAACCACGCCGTCGGGACGAGGAGGTACGAGGCGTAGACGAGCGGGTCCCGGCTGAACAGCACGGCGCCGACGACGGGGAGGTCTGCGAGGCCGGGGATCGGCAGGGGCCCGGGGGTGACCGGGAGCGGCACCCCGATGAGGTGCTTGCCGAGGTAGCTGCTGACGCCCGTGCCGAACAGGGCGAGGGCGAGGCCGCTGATGATCTGGTTGACCCGCAGGGTGACCGTCATGAAGGCGTGAACGGCCGCCAGCGCCCCCCCGGCGAGCATGGCCGCCGCAACGCCGGCACCGGGACTCTTCGTCTCCACGGCGGCGAGGAACCCGCAGACGGCCCCCACGAGCATCATCCCCTCGACGCCGAGGTTGAGCACCCCCGAGCGCTCGCAGAGGATCTCCCCCAGGGCGGCGTAAAGAAGCGGCGTCCCCGCGCCGACGGCGGCTGCCAGGAGGGCGGTGACTGCGTCCATTTCCATCTCAGCGCACCTCCCGCGGGCGGCCGCGCAGCGCGACCCGGTAGCGGCCGAGGAACTCCGCCGCGAGCCAGAAGAAGAGCATGGCCCCCTGCAGCATGTTCACCGCCGCCGCGGGGACCCCGATGAACTGGACCGCGTAGCCGCCCACCAGCAGCCCCCCGAAGAGGAAGGCCATGGCCAGGATCCCCGCGGGGCTCAGTTTCGCGAGCCAGGCCACGATGATGGCCGAGTAGCCGTAGCCGGGCGACAGGCCGTACTGGAGACGGCCGGTGATGGCCGAGACTTCCGTCATGCCCGCCAGGCCCGCCAGCGCGCCGCCGACGGCCATGGCGACGAGGACGTGGCGCGCGATGCCGACCCCCGCGTAGGTCGCCACGGCGGGGCTCGCCCCGACGAGGCGCAGCTCGTACCCCCACTTCGTCTTGCGCAGCGCGACCGTCAGGGCCGCCGCCGCCGCGAGCGCGAAGATCAGGCCCGCGTGGATCCGGGTGTCGCCGAAGGCGGGCAGTCGCGCCGCCTCGGAGAAGGCCGGGGAGAGGGGGAAGTTGAAGCCGGCCGGGTCCTTCCAGGGGCCGTGGA
This sequence comes from Syntrophaceae bacterium PtaB.Bin038, assembly GCA_002067855.1. Taxonomy (GTDB): domain Bacteria; phylum Desulfobacterota; class Syntrophia; order Syntrophales; family UBA2192; genus UBA2192. The sequence goes on along the minus strand of MVQS01000363.1, from coordinate 3,034 downwards.
TGAGGTACTCCGAGAGGAAGACGGCCGTGTAGTTGAGCATCAGCGTCGTGAGGATCTCGTTTGCCCCGACCCACGCCCGGGGGACGGCGGCCAGGAGAGCCCAGAGCGCCCCCGCGGACATTCCCGCCGCCGTCATGGCGGGCAGCACGAAGGCGGCGGGTGCGCCGGGGAAGGACAGGGCGACCCACGCGGCGGCCGCGGCGCCGGCGTAGAGCTGACCCTCGGCGCCGATGTTCCAGAGGTTCATGCGGAAGGCCACGGCGATCCCCAGGGCGCACAGGGCGATCGGGATGGCCTTGACGATCGTTTCCGACAGGCCGTAGGCATCCCCGAAGGCGCCCCGCCACATGCCCCCGTAGACGGCCAGGGGGTCGAACCCCGAGACCTTCAGGAACAGGGCGCCGCAGACGAGCGCCGTCAGCACGGCCAGCGCCGGCGAGACGAAGCGGAAAAGCGCGGAACGCTCCGCACGCCGCTCAATCACGAACATGGACCATTTCTCCGCAAGAATCCGTTCTCTTTTCCGCTTTTCCGCGCTTCTTCACTTCCTCACTTCGTGCGCAATCGTCCATGGCGTCGCATGCAGGACGGGACCGTCGTGCCCTCTCTGGCGGGACCGCTCGTGCGCACGCCCCCCATCATCAGGCCGATGCGCTCGAGGTCCGCCCCGGCGCAGGGGAACGTCCCCAGGATTTCCCCCTCGTAGAGAACCGCGATGCGGTCCGAGAGGGCCATGATCTCGTCGAGATCCCCCGAGATGAGCAGCACGGCCGAGCCGGCCCGCCTCTGCTCGCGCAGGATGGCGCGGATGTGGTCCGTCGCCGCCACGTCAAGACCGCGGGTGGGGTGCGCTGCGACGATGAGCTTCGGCCGCGACGCCGTTTCCCTCGCGAGCAGCACGCGCTGGGCGTTGCCCCCGGAAAGGCTCGACACGGGGGTGTCGAGCGACGGCGTTTTGATCCGGAACCGCTCGGCGAGACGGCGGGACCACTCGACGGTCCTGCCGCGCCGGAGGAAGGGGCCCGTCGAGAGCTCCGCGCCCCGGTAGGCCTTCATGATCAGGTTTTCGGCCACGCTCATGCCGGCGGCCAGCCCCGTCCCCAGGCGGTCCTCGGGGATGTAGCCCACGCCGGCGTCGATGGCGCGGGCGGGTCCCGCGTTGGTGACGTCCGTGCCGCCCACGCGGATGGAGCCTGCCGTGACGCGGCGCAGGCCGGCGATCGCCTCGGCCAGCTCCCGCTGCCCGTTTCCGGCCACGCCGGCGATGCCGAGGATCTCCCCGGCCCGGATCTCGAGCGTGAGGCCTCGCAGGGCCCTCTCGCCGCGATCCCCTTCGGCCTCGAGGTCGAGGGCCTCGAGAACCACGGGGCCCGGCTGCCCCGCGTGCACGTCGCAGGCGGGGGCCTTGTGCCCGCGCCCCATCATCAGCGTCGCCAGTTCGACGGGCGAGGTTCCGGCCTTCTCCACCGTGGCCGCGCGGCGGCCGTGGCGCATGACCGTGACGCGGTCGGCGATCTCCATGACCTCGGAGAGCTTGTGGGTGATGAAGACGACGGCCTTGCCCTCGGCGGCCATCCGATTCATGACGCCGAAGAGTTCCCTCACCTCTCGGGGGGTGAGGACGGCCGTGGGCTCGTCCATGATCAGGATCCCGGCCCCGCGCCACAGGGCCTTGACGATCTCGACGCGCTGCTGCTCCCCGACGGAGAGCTGCCGGATGCGGGCCCGCGGGTCGACGGGGAGGCCGCGGTCGCGGGCGAAGGCTCCGATGGAATCCTCGATGGATCGGGGGTGAAAGACGAAGCGGGGCTCCTTCATGCCGAGCGTGACGTTCTCTGCCACGGTGAACCCCGGCACGAGCTTGAAGCGCTGGTGCACCATCCCGATGCCGAGCGCGATGGCCCGGCCCGGCGAACGGATCTCGACGGCGCGGCCCCCGATGAGGACCTCGCCCGCGTCGGGGCGGTAGAGGCCCGCCAGGACGTTCATGAGGGTCGTCTTGCCGGCGCCGTTTTCCCCCAGCAGGGCGTGAACCTCCCCGGCGCGCAGCTCGAGGGAGGCCCCGTCATTGGCCACGACTCCGGGGAACGCCTTCCGGATGCCGCGCATCTCGACCAGCGGCGGTTGCATCGGGCCGGGCCTCCAGGCTTACTTCTTCGGCAGGGTCCCCTCGACGCCCTCGACGAACCAGTTGAAGCTCAGCATCTCCGCATCCGACAGCGTCCTGCCCGCCGGGACGATCACCTTGCCCGTGTTGTCCTTCACGGGGCCGGCGAAGGGGTGGAGCCTGCCGCGGATGATGTCCCGCTTCTTCCCGTTGACGAGCTTTACCACGTCGGCGGGCACGGCCTTGTTGAAGGGAGCCAGGTCGACGATGCCGTCCGCCATCGGCCCCCAGTACTGCCCGGTTTTCCAGGTCCCGTCCATGACCTCCCTGACCCGTTTGACGTAGTAGGGGCCCCAGTTCCAGACGGGCCCGGTCAGCACGGCCCTGGGCGCGAACTGCATCATCGGCGAGTTGTAGCTGATGCCGTACTTGCCCCGCTCCTCGGCGGCCTGCATGGGCCCCGGCGTGTCCTGGTGCTGGGCGATCACGTCGCAGCCGGCGTCGAGCAGGGCCTTGGCCGCTTCCTTTTCCGAGGCGGGGTTGTACCAGGTGTTCGTCCAGACCACGCGGACCTTCGCTCCGGGGTTGACGGAGCGCACGCCCATCGTGAAGGCGTTGATCCCGCGGATGACCTCCGGGATCGGGTGGGCCGCAACGTACCCGATGAGGTTCGACGTCGTCATCTTTCCGGCCACGATGCCCGAAAGGTAGCGAGCCTCGTAGATCCGGCCGAAGTAGGTGGCGGCATTGGGCGCCGTCTTGAATCCCGAGCAGTGCTCGAAGCGGACGTCGGGGAACTTCCTGGCCACGTTGATGACGGCGTCCATGTAGCCGAAGCTCGTCGCGAAGATGACCTTGTAGCCGTCGCGGGCGAACTGGGTCAGGACGCGCTCGGCGTCGGCCCCCTCGGGCACGGACTCGACGAAG
>MVQS01000362.1 GCA_002067855.1 Syntrophaceae bacterium PtaB.Bin038 | reverse complement strand
CTACGGCATCTGGCAGACGGTGAACTGGGAGGAGTACTTCGGCTACGTGCGGCGCACGGCGCTGGGGCTTCTCGGACTGGGTGTGCGGAGAAGGGACAACGTGGCCCTCGTGATGAACAACCACCCCGAGTGGCTCTACAGCGAGCTGGGGGCCCAGGCCGTGGGGTGCGTCACGGTGAACCTCTTCACCTCGTCGATCGCCGACGAGCTGGCCGAGGCGCTCAAGCGGTTCGAGCCGGCGGTGGTGATCGTGCAGGACCAAGAGCAGGTCGACAAGTTCCTCGAGACCCGCTCGAGGCTCGGTTTCGTCAAGAACGTCGTCTACGTGGACCCCACGGGGATGCGAACCTACCGGGACAACCCGTGGCTCCTGAGCTTCCGGGAGCTCCTCGAGCGGGGAGACGAACTCGAGCGGGAGAAGCCGCAGCTCTTCCCGTCGGAGCTCTGGCGCGGGCGGCCCGATGATGTGGCCGTCATGATCCAGACCTCGGGCACGACGGGCCTGCCCAAGCTCGCAATGCTCACGCACCGGAACTTCACCTCCATGGCGCGCAAGTGGATCGAGGCGACCCCCATCGGTATCGGGTCGAACTGGCTGTCCATCACCCCGCCCGCCTGGATCGTCGACCAGATCTGGGGCGTGGGGATCACGCTCACGGGCGGCCTCACGATGAACTTCCCCGAGACGGCCGAGACGATCGAGACGGACTTCCGGGAGATCGGACCCGACGTCATCGTCTCCTCGTCGAGGTTCTGGGAGGACCTGGCCTCGAAGATCCGCGTGAGGATGGCCGACGCCGGTTTCGTCAAGCGCAAGCTCTTCGAGGCGGCCGAGAGGATCGGCCAGAGGGCCGTGGACGCCGAGGCGGCGAAGCAGGTCCCGACGGCCTCGCTTCGCGTCCTGCGACGCATCGCCGACGCGGTCGTCTTCCGGCCGCTCATGGACCGCGTGGGGTGCCTCGGCCTGAAAAGCGCCTACACGGGGGGCCACCCCATCAGCCCCGAGGTCATCCGCTTTTTCCGAGCCGGCGGTCTCAACCTCAAGCAATGCTACGGCCTCACCGAGGCGGGCGGCATCTTCCAGGTGCAGCCCGACGGCGAGGTGAAGCCCGAGACGGTGGGCAAGGCCCTGCCCGGCACGGAGGTGCGGATCGCCGAGGACCAGGAAGTGCTCGTCAAGAGCCTCTCCAACTTCGCGGGATACTACAAGGATTTCAAGGCCACCGAGGACGCCTTCCGCGACGGCTGGCTCCGCACGGGCGACGCGGGCTACCTCGACGCAGACGGGCACCTCGTCATCATCGGGCGCAAGGAGGAGATCATCCGCAACAAGACGGGCGCCGCCTTCTCGCCCGACTTCATCGAGACGCGCCTCAAGTTCAGCCCCTACATCAAGGAGGCGGTGGTCTTCGGGGAGGGCAGACCCTACATCGCCGCCTTCGTCAACATCGACATGGGCAACGTGGGCAACTGGGCGGAGGAGCGGATGATCCCCTACACGACCTACACGGACCTCTCCCAGCAGCCGAAGGTCGAAGAGCTGATCCTCGGCGAGATCCGGGACGTCAACGAGCGCCTCCCCGACTACATGAAGATCCGGAAGTTCCTCCTGCTCTACAAGCTGCTCGATGCAGACGACGAGGAGCTGACGAGGACGGGCAAGGTGCGGCGGCGGTTCGTGTACGGCCTGTACCTGAACCTCATCGAGGCGATGTACAAGAACCTCCCGTCGCTGGAGGTGAAGAGCCAGGTACGCTACCGCGACGGACAGGTGGGGAAAATCGAGACGACGGTGAAAATACACGACGTGCCATGAGGAGACTCGCATGGATTTCTTTCTGCAGCTGCTGATCAACGGCTTGAGCATCGGCTTTCTCTACGGGCTGTCCGCCATGGGGTTTGTGATGATCTTCAAGTCCTCGAGCGTGCTCAACTTCGCCCACGGCGAGATCCTCGCGTTCGGCGCCTTCCTGTTTCTGGCGCTCGCGACCTGGGCGCAACTGCCCATCGCGCTTGCCTTCGTCGTGACGCTCGCCGGGGCGTTCGTCCTGGGGTTCGTGATCGAGCGGATCTTCCTTCGCCCCCTGATCGGGGAACCGCTGATCCAGGTCATCATGCTCACCGTGGGACTCGCCTCGATGTTCAAGGGAGGGATGCTGCTGGTGTGGGGGGGCAACCTCTACACCTACCCCGAATTCCTCCCCGAGGGGCTCGGCGTCAACTGGGGCGTCATCCAGGTCCCGCCCGTCTACGTGGCGGCCGTCATCATCGGCAGCCTGTTTTTGCTGCTGTTCGGCCTGTTCTTCAAGTTCTCCTCGCAGGGCATCTACATGCGCTCCGTGGCCGACAACCAGCCGGCCGCGCTCTCCCTGGGGGTCCACGTCCGCCGCGTGTTCGCCCTGTCCTGGGCGATCGCCGCCGTGGTGGCGGGCATCAGCGGGATCGTGCTGGGGATCATCAACGGCATCAACGTGCACGAGCTCTCCTCGATCGGGCTGAAGGTCTTCCCCGTGGTCATCCTCGGGGGGCTCGACTCGATCAGCGGGGCCATCATCGGGGGCCTCATCATCGGGCTGCTGGAGACCTTCACGGGCGGCTACCTCTCGCCGTCGCTGCGGGACATCGTGCCGTACATCACGCTGGTGTTCATTCTCCTGATCAAGCCTTACGGGCTCTTCGGACTGGTCGAAATCGAGCGGGTCTAAAAGGGGAAATCGATGAGCCGGAAAACCCTTCGCTTCCGCCCCTGCGGGAACTTCAAGGTCCGGTACCGGGAGGAACTGGCCGTCTTCGAGACGGACTTCGGGAGGCTGTGGGCCGCCGCGGGGCTTGCGGCGCTGTTCGTCCTCGTACCCTGGGCCGCCACCCCCTACCTGCTCTACGTGGTGAACCTCATCGGCATATCGGCCATCGCGGCCCTGGGACTCAATATCCTCGTGGGATACACGGGCCTCATCTCCCTGGGGCACGGGGCGTTTTTCGGGGTGGGTGCGTACTCGGCGGGCATCCTGGCCGTCACCTACGATGTCCCCTTCCTCGCCGTCATCCCTTTGGCGGGCTTGATGACGGCGGTCGTCGGCATGGTCTTCGGGATCCCGTCAGGGAGGCTCAAGGGGCTCTACCTGACGATCGCAACCCTGGCGGGGCAGTTCATCATCGAGTACATCCTCGTGCACTGGGAGAGCGTGACCGGCGGGACCATGGGGATGACCCTGCCTGCGCCCACGCTCTTCGGGGTTCCCGTGACGGGTGACGTGAGCTTCTTCTACCTGATCTACACCGCCGTGGTCGTGATGGTCTTCATCGCCGTGAACCTCATGCGGACGCGCTACGGGCGGGCCTTCGTGGCCATCCGCGACAACGACCGCGCAGCGGAGGGAATGGGGATCCCGATCTTCCCGTACAAGCTGCTCTCCTTTGCCGTGAGTTCCTTTTATGCCGGCGTGGCGGGCGGCCTCTGGGCTTACTACATGATCAGCATCTCGGCGGAGCCCTTCAACCTGGGCCTCTCGGTGGAGTACATCGCCATGGTGATCATCGGCGGGCTCGGAAGCATCTCCGGGGCGATCTTCGGCACCGTGTTCATCACGCTGCTCAACGAGGGCCTGCGCTGGGTGACGGACACGATCATGAACATGGGCGGGGTCGCCGGCGTGGAACTTACGCTTGCACCGCTGCGCGAGTTCGTCTTCGGCCTGGCCATCGTGCTCTTCATCCTGTTCGAACCGAGGGGTCTGGCGGAGATCTGGCGGATCGTCCGGTCGAGTTTCAGGCTGTGGCCGTTCTCGTACTAGAGACAGGGTTCCGGGTTCAGGGTACAGGGGAAAGAAAAGAGGGCTCCGGGTGCAGCGAAGATGCGGGATTGGGGACTATGAGTGAAGGCAAGCTGCTCGTCATCAACAACATCAGCGTCGTCTACTCCGACGTGATCCAGGTTCTCAAGGGCGTTTCGCTCACCGTGGAGAAGGGGCAGATCGTCTCGCTGCTCGGAAGCAACGGAGCCGGCAAGACGACCACCCTCAAGGCCGTCTCGGGGCTTCTGAAGCCCGAGAACGGCAAAGTCACCGAGGGGAGCATCCTCTTCGACGGCCTGCCCATCCACAATCATTCCCCCGAGATGATCACGCGGGCCGGGATCATCCAGGTGCTCGAGGGCCGACAGCCGTTCAAGTACCTCACCATCGAGGAGAACCTCCGCGTCGGCACGGCCACCCGCTGGGGAAAGCCCTACCGGCAGGACCTCGACATGGTCTACCACTACTTCCCCGCCCTCACGAAGCGCCGGAAAACGCTGGCCGGCTACTGCAGCGGGGGCGAGATGCAGATGCTCGTCATCGGACGCGCGCTCATGGCGCACCCGCGGCTGCTCCTGCTGGACGAGCCGTCACTGGGGCTCGCGCCCCTGTTCGTCAGGGAGATCTTCCAGATCATCGAGCGCATCAACCGCGAGAACGGCACGACGATCGTCCTCGTGGAACAGAACGCAAACATGGCCCTCCAGATCGCCACCTACGGCTACGTCATGGAGAACGGAAAGATCGTGATGGAAGGGCGGGCCGAGGACCTGCGGGAGAACCCCGACGTCAAGGAGTTCTACCTGGGCATGGGGGCGGCCGGGGCGGCGAAGTCCTACAAGGACGTGAAGGCCTACAAGCGAAGGAAGAGGTGGCTGTGAAATGCGGGCTCCAGGGCACAGGGTTCGGGGGACAGGGTTCGAAGGAAGAACAATGGGGGGAAAGACGGCCGTGAAGAAACGGGGAGCGTACTTCGACAGGAAAGAGACGAGGAGCCGGGAGCGACGCCGGGAAGAACAGGCGGGGGAACTGGCGGCGATGATGCGGCTGGCTATTAAGAAATCACCGGTCATCCGGAGGCGGTTCGAAGCGCTCGGGGTCACCCCGACCAAGCGCAACGCCTGCGAGCTGCTCAAGAAACTCCCCGTGATCTCCCGGGAGAAGCTCGTCCAGATGGAGCTCGACGACCCTCCCTACGCGGGGCTGGGAAACCCCGACGCCGCGATCGAGCGGATCTTCACCTCACCGGGACCGGTATACGAGCCTCACCTCTCCGAGTCGGACCCGATCTGGGCAAGGGCCTACCGGGCCGCCGGCTTCGGGCCCGGCGACGTGGTTCTCAACGCCTTCTCCTATCATCTCGTGGCGGCCGGACTCACGTTCCACAGCGGACTGCGCCGGGTCGGGGCGACCGTCGTCCCGTCCGGGGCGTCGAGCGCCGCCGTCCAGGTGCAGCTCATCCGCGACCTCAAGGTGACCGGTTACACCGGCACCCCGAGCTTCCTCAGGACCGTTATCGCGAGGGCCGAGGAAGAGGGGTACGATGTCCGAAAGGACTTCGGGCTCCGAAAGGCCTGCTTCGCCGCAGAGCCGCTTCCGCCCGCACTGCGGGAAGAATTCGAGCGGAGCTACGGGATCGACACCTACCAGATGTACGGGGCGACCGAGGTGGGCGACGTCGCCTACGAATGCCGGGAAAAAGAGGGGTGGCATCTCTGCGAAGAGGTGATCGTCGAGATTGTGGACCCCGAGACGGGTCTCGAGGTCGGGCCGGGGGAGCTCGGCGAGGTCGTCGTCACGCGGCCGAATGACATCTTCTTCCTCATGCGGTTCGGCACGGGCGACCTATCGCGGCTGATTCCCGGGCGCTGCCGCTGCGGGAGGACCGCGCCGAGGCTCGCCGGGATCGCGGGGCGGGTCGGGGAGGCCGTGAAGGTGAGGGGCATGTTCGTGGCGCCCAGCCAGCTCAGGAAGCTCGCCGAGGGATTCCCGGGGTGGAAGTTCCAGGCCGTCGTGACCCGGGAGGGAAACCGGGACCTCCTCACGGTCCGCGTGGAGGCGCAGGAATCGGGACGGGGCAAGGATGTCCTTGCCTCGTTCGAAAAGCGTTTTGCCGAGATCTGCACGGTCCGGATCGACCGCATCGAGGAGGTCCCGACGGGGACTCTCGCCGGGGGATCCAGGGCGATCGTGGACGAGCGCAACTGGCCGTAGCGGCTATTTCTTCACGGCCGCCAGCACTTCCCGGATGTCCGGGAGCTCCCGGATCGGGTACACCTTGATCCAGGCGACCTTGCCCTTCTCGTCGAGCAGGACGTTGGCCCTCTCCGAGAAGCCCTCCTGGCGGAACAGGCCGAGGGAGGCCGCGACCTTCCCGTGCGGCCAGAAATCGGCCAGGAGCCTCGTGCTCTTGATCTTCAGCGATTTCGCCCAGGCGGTCTTGCTGGGCACGCTGTCGACGCTCAGGCCGACGGCCACGGCCCCCGCCTTCTCGAAGACCTTCACGTTCTTCTCCAGGGCCTGCATCTGCTTCGCGCAGATGGAGGTCCACGCCAGGGGGTGGAAGGAGAGGAGCACCTTCTTGCCCCTGAACTCGGAGAGCTTGAAATCCTGCCCGTTCTGGTCCTTGAGCGTGAAATCCCGGACGCTCTTCCCCACCGACAGCGATGCAGCCATGGGTTCCTCCTTCGTGGGTCCGTGGGGCATCAGGCCCCGTCAATGCCGTGGTGTTCCTTCTTGCGGAACCACCCCTCGGGGTCGGAGAAGTAGTCCTCCGTGTCCTTGAGCGAAAGGTAGTGCTGGCGCTCCATCTTCGAGAGCAGGTCGAAGAACGCCTTTTCCTTCGGATCGGACGAGGCGTCGCGCAGCTGTGCGTAGAATTTTTCCCCCCGGGCCTCGAAGTCCAGGGCGGTGCGCACGGCCTTCAGGTCGTCGTTGTCGCCGGGCGCGGCCGACTCCGCTTTCAGGAGGAAGTCCCTGAGGATGTCCTTCACGAGGGTCCCCTTGACCTTCACGGGGAGCGACTCCGGCCACTTCTGTTCCTTCTTCCAGCGTCCGTGAATCTCCTGGAGCCTCTCGTAGTGCTCCAGCTCGTCGTCGGCGATCTGCTTGAACATGGCCTTGCCCAGGGGGTTGCGGCAACGCTCGGCGCTCTTGAGGTAGAACTCCCGCTCTCTGCGTTCGTTGGTGAGAGCGACCTCGAGGGCGTTCAGACGGTCTTCCTCTTTCATGGATACCCTCCTTCGGGAAATGCGGGACTTGCATCGGTACTATAGCAGAAGGTCTCCGCACAGGGAACAGGAAGTTTTCGGAGTCCTGAATCGGGGCAAATCGCTTGAATTGCCTCTCCAGGTGTGGAAGAATCGCACAAGGGACCCTTGGGCCGAAGGGAAATCGATGGTCAGGAAAATGCTCTACGCGCTCTTGTTCGTTCTTGTCGTCGCCGCCTCCTTGCTCGCCTATCCCGTCATCCGGATCAAAATGACGGACACGGTGAATCCGGTTCCGGGGCCCTTCTTCTCCTCCGACGATGCCGGGACGCGCCTGTACCGCCACGTGCACCACCTCAGCGTAACGATCGGGTCCCGCAGCGTCTTCGAGGTCGAACGGCTCGACCGTGCGGAGCAATACATCCTGTCCGTGTTGAAGGAGTCCGGTCTCAGCGCCGAGCGGCAGACCTTCGACTACGAGGGCAGGCCCTACCACAACCTGATCGTCACGATCGACGGGCTCGAGCGGAGAGAGGAAACCGTGATCATCGGGGCCCATTACGACACCATCGAAGGAACCCCCGGGGCCGATGACAATGCGAGCGGCGTGGCCGTGCTGCTGGAGCTGTGCCGCGCGCTGAGGGACTTTCGCCCGGAGAGAACGCTGAAGCTGATCTTCTTCACCCTCGAGGAGCCGCCCGTGTTCAGCACGTCACGCATGGGAAGCTACGTCTGCGCCTCGGAGGCCCGCAGGAGGGGCGAAGCGGTCCATGGGATGATTTCCCTGGAGATGGTCGGGTACTATGACGACCGGGAGGGAAGCCAGGCCTTTCCGCTCCCCGGGATGGGGGCGATGTTCTCCAAACGCGGCAACTTCATCGGCGTGGTGGGGAACCTGCCTTCCCGGGAGCTGGTCGCCTCGGTCGCGAATGCGCTCAAAAGGGCGTCCCCCCTCCCCGTGGAATCCCTTGCGGCCCCGCCGTTTATACCCGGAATCAGCTTCTCGGATCACGGGTCGTTCTGGAAGGCGGGGTATCGGGCGGTGATGATCACGGACACGGCGTTCTACCGGAACCCCAACTATCACACGGCAGGGGATACCGTGGAAACGCTCCGTTTCGACCGGATGGCTGAGCTGCTGAGGGGGATGGTCCACGTTGCGCACACGCTGGCCGGGACCTCCGGGGCGGGGTCGGAAGGCCCTTTGCCGATCCCCCCGCAGGGAGGCTGATCCGCCCGTCCCGCGCAGCGGCCTCAGTCGGACGAGGCGGCGGCGATGTCGCGCACCTTGAGCTGGATGTTCGAGGAGCCGTTCCAGTAGTTGATCTGGGGGGTGAAGGCGATGTCGAGGCGAACGCCCTCCACATTCTGGGCGTAATCGCCCCGGTTGAACCAGATCGAGCTGCAGGAGACGCCGTCGCCGTAGACCCGCATCTTGAGGTGCCTGTTCCCCACCACGGTGGGGTAGGAGACCTGGACGTTGCGG
>MVQS01000361.1 GCA_002067855.1 Syntrophaceae bacterium PtaB.Bin038 | reverse complement strand
CCTCATCACGGTGTCGCTCCGGGCCGGGGCGCTTCTCGGCGGGGCGGACGCCGACGCGCTCGACGCGCTGACGGAGTACGGCCGCCATGTGGGACTTGCGTTCCAGATCGCCGATGATATTTTAAACATCGAGGGCGATGCGAGGTCCCTGGGCAAGGGCACCGGAAGCGACCGGTCGCGCGGCAAGCTCACCTACCCGGCCCTCGTCGGCGTGGAGACCTCGAAGCGCGTGGCCTCGGAGCTCGTGGAGAAGGCCGTCGAGGATCTCCGCGCGCTGGACGAGCGGGCGGAACCGCTCAGGATGATCGCGCGGTTCATTGTGGACCGAAAGACATGATTCCCCCACGGGAGCCCCTTCCCTGATTTCCCCTTCCCCGAGGGGACAGGGCCGGGGTGAGGGTGGAAAAATCGGCGCAGGTTCATCCCCCCGCCTCAATCCTCTCCCGCCGGGGGAGAGGAAGACGACCGGATCGGGCGTTCGCAGGGGGGGTGGGGTGCACGGGCGCGGAGGACAGGGAACCCAGGGCATGCTCGAACGAATCAATTCGCCGGCCGATATCAAGCTGCTCAGCCAGGACGAGCTCGAAGCCCTCGCGGAGGAGATCCGAAAGGTCATTATCGAGACCTGCTCCGCAAACGGGGGCCATCTTGCCCCCTCGCTGGGCACCGTGGAGCTCACCCTCGCCCTCCACTACGTCTTCGACGCGCCCCGGGACAAGATCGTCTGGGACGTGGGTCACCAGGCATACGCCCACAAGCTGATCACGGGCCGGCGCGAGCGGTTCCACACGCTGCGCCGCAGGGGCGGCGTCTGCGGCTTCCCGCGGCGCGAGGAGAGCGTCTACGACGTGTTCAGCGTGGGCCACAGCAGCACCTCGATCTCGGCATCGGCGGGGATCGCCGAGGCCCGCTGCCTCAACGGCGAGAGCTACAAGATCGTCGCCGTCATCGGCGACGGGTCCATGACGGCGGGCATGGCCTTCGAGGGCCTCAACTGGGCGGGCGACCGCAACAAGGACCTCATCATCGTCCTCAACGACAACGAGATGTCGATCTCGCCCAACGTGGGCGCCCTGTCGGCCTACCTCAACCAGATCATGACGGGCCGGCGCGTCACCCGGCTTCGCAACGACGTCAAGCAGTTCCTCCGCAGCATCCCCAACGTGGGCGAGCAGATGGTGAAGCTCTCGCGCCAGGCCGAGGAGGCCCTCAAGTCCTTCCTGACCCCCGGGGCCCTCTTCGAGGAGCTGGGCTTCGAGTACGTGGGTCCCCTGGAAGGGCACCGGCTCGACCACCTCATCCCGATGCTGCGCAACGTGAAGGAGCACAACCGCCCGGTGCTGGTCCACGTGCTGACGAAAAAGGGCAAGGGGTACCCCTTTGCCGAGCTGGAGCCCACGAAGTTCCACGGCATCGGCCCCTTCAACGCCCGAACGGGCGACCTCGCCGCCGACCCGGGCGGCATCCCGAGCTACACCGAGGTCTTCGGCCGGACGATGATCCGGCTCGCCCGGGAAAACCCGAAGATCGTGGCCATCACGGCGGCCATGTGCAGCGGCACCGGGCTCGACGCCTACGCGAAGGAATTCCCCGAGCGCTTCTTCGACGTGGGGATCGCCGAGCAGCACGGCGTGACCTTCGCCGCGGGGATGGCCACGGAGGGGATCGTCCCCGTCGTGGCGATCTACTCCACCTTCATGCAGCGCGCCTACGACCAGGTGCTGCACGACGTCTGCCTCCAGCGGCTTCCCGTGGTGCTGGCCATGGACCGCGGCGGCATCGCGGGCGACGACGGCGCGACGCACAACGGCGTCTTCGACTTCTCGTACCTGCGGGCCATCCCGAACATCGTCGTCATGGCGCCCAAGGATGAAAACGAGCTGCAGCACATGCTCAAGACGGCCGTCGAGTGCGGCAGGCCCGCATCGGTGCGGTATCCCCGCGGCAAGGGGCTGGGCGTGGCTCTCGACAAAACCCTCAAGACCCTGGAGATCGGCAGGGCCGAGATCCTCCTCGAAGGCGGGGACCTGGCCATCTTCGCCATCGGCTACACCGTCCAGCCGGCCCTGGAGGCCGCCAGGCGCCTGCGCGAGGAGGGGATCGACGCCACGGTCGTCAACTGCCGCTTCGTCAAGCCGCTGGACGGGGACCTCCTCGCCCGCGTGGCGTTGGCGACGGGAAAGGTGCTCACCGTGGAGGAGAATGTCCTGGCGGGCGGCTTCGGCAGCGCGGTGCTGGAGATGCTCGAGACGAAGGGCCTCACCGGCATCGACGTCAAGCGCCTGGGCATCCCCGACGAGTTCGTCGAGCACGCGACCCAGGCGGAGATGCGGCGGCACTACGGGATCGATGCGGAGGGGATCCTCGAGGCGGCGCGGAAGCTCGCGGGGCCCGCAAAGCCGGCCATCCGGGAAGCGGCGGCGAAGTAAAGACGAAGTGATGAAGAGCGGAAGAGCGGAAGAGCGGAGCCGGAGAAAGCACGCGGAGCGAAGGGAGATGTTCCGGCTCTTCCAGCCGCGGGTCCTGCCTGAGCTTCCGAACCCCCAACCTTCCGATCTTCATGCGATCGGAGCTTGAAGACGAAGGCCGGGCTTTTTGCCCTGTTCCTGCCGTCTGCCGTCCCATGAGAGAAAAATCCCCCAAAAAGAGACTGGACGTGCTGCTCGTGGACCGGGGCCTCGTTGCCTCCCGGGAGCGGGCAAGGGCCCTCATCCTGGCCGGGGCGGTGCTGGTCAACGAGCAACCCGTCGTCAAGGCCGGTGCGCTCGTTTCCGGGGACGCGGACGTCCGGGTCCGCGGCGGGGACCACCCCTACGTGAGCCGGGGGGGCGTGAAGCTCAAGGGGGCCCTGGACGCCTTCGGGATCCGCGTCGAGGGACTCACGGCCCTCGACGTGGGCGCCTCGACGGGAGGGTTCACGGACTGCCTGCTCCAGGAGGGGGCCCGGAAGGTCTACGCCGTGGACGTGGGCTACGGGCAGATCGCCTGGAAGCTTCGCAACGACCCCCGGGTCGTGCTCTTCGAGCGGACCAACATCCGCCATTTCGCGGGCGTGGGGGTCGAGGAGCCCGTCGATCTCGCGACGATCGACACGTCCTTCATCTCGCTGCGGCACGTCGTGCCGGCGACGCTCCGGTTCGTCCGGCCGGGAGGGGGCATCGTGGCCCTCGTCAAGCCGCAGTTCGAGGCGGGGAGGGGCGAAGTCGGCAAGAAGGGCGTTGTCCGGGACCCGGCGGTGCACGCCAGGGTGGTGGAGGACCTCGCGGCGTTCTTCGGGGAGCTGGGCCTCACGGTCCGGGCCACCTGCGAGTCGCCCCTCACCGGCCCCGAGGGGAACCGGGAATTTTTTATCTACGCGGTGAAAAAAGAAGGAAGCTAGGAGGCGAGGAAGAGCGGAAAAGGCGGCTGCATGAGCCCTGAACCCTTGACCCTGTACCCTGTTTTGTCATGATCAAACGGTTCGTCAAGGACATCGAGATCCGGCTGGCCGAGACGGCGGGCTTCTGCATGGGCGTGCGCCGGGCCGTCGACATGGTCCTCGAACTCGCCCAGCACAAGGGCGACCGGAAGATCTACACCTACGGGCCCCTGATCCACAACCCCCAGACGGTGGAGCTTCTGAAGAAGCGCGGCATCATCCCCGTGCAGGATCTCGAGGGGATCGAAGAGGGGACGACCGTCATCATCCGCGCCCACGGCATCTCGCCCCAGGAACGGGAGAGCCTGAAGGAAAAGGGGGTCATGATCATCGACGCCACGTGCCCGAAGGTGGGACGCGTCCAGTCGGTGATCAAGAAGCACGCCGCGCAGGGCTACCGGATCGTCATCGTGGGAGACGCCGAGCACCCCGAGGTCAACGGCCTGCTGGGGTATGCCGCCGGCCGGGGCATCGTCGTCAGCAACCTCGAAGGGGCCGGGCGACTGCCGGCGATGGAAAAGGTCTGCGTCGTCGCCCAGACCACGCAGAGCCTCGATGAATACAAGGCCATCGTCGAGACGATCCGCGCCCGGGTGCCCGAGACGGTGGTCTTCGACACGATCTGCGACTCCACGGAGAAGCGCCAGGCCGAGATCAAGGAACTCGCCTGCGCCATGGACGCCGTTTTCATCGTCGGGGGGCGCAACAGCGCCAACACGCGGCGCCTCGCGCAGATCTCCGAGGCCATGGGCACCCCGACCTTCCACGTCGAGACGGCCGACGAGATCCAGGGCATCGCGCTCGGCCGGTACAACCGCATCGGGATCTCCGCCGGGGCCTCGACGCCGAACTGGATCATCGAGCGCGCCGTCGACACGATCCAGAACAAGCGCCTCGGCTCCGGCGCGAGGGGCTGGTTCTTCACGCTGTGGCTCGGCTCCGTGCGCACCGACATCTACTCGGCCCTCGGCGCGGCCTGCCTCGCCCTTGCGGCGCAGTATCTCCAGGGGGTCTCCTTCAGCATCCTGCAGCTGCTCATGGCGTCCTTCTACGTGTTCTCCGTCCACACCCTCAACCGCTTCGTCGACCGGGAGGTGAGCGGCCTGCGGGGGACGTTCCGGGAGGAGGCGTATGCGAAGCACGCCCGGGTGTACGTCGTGGCGGCCCTGTTGTGCATGCTCCTCTCCCTGGGGCTGGCCTACATGATCGGGTTCGTGCCGTGGCTCATGCTCGCCTGCGTCTCCGTCGTCGGGGCCCTGTACAACCTGCGCGTCTTCCCGAAGGGGTGGCGCTTCCGCAGGCTCCGCGACCTGCCGGGCACGAAGAATCTTTTCATGGCCGCCGCCTGGGCCCTCGTCATCGCCGTGATTCCCTACGTGGCTTGGCCGCTCGACATCTCGGCGGACATGATCGTGGCGGCGCTCTTCATTTTCTCCATCGTGTTCGTCCGTTCGTCCCTGTCGGACCTCATCGAGATCCAGAGCGACCGCATGCTGGGCCGGGAGACCATCCCCGTCGTCATCGGCGAGAACAGGACCCGGAAGCTCCTCGACGCCATCTCCCTGTTCCTGGCCCTGCTGCTCGTGCTGTCGTACCCCCTCAAGTGGACGACATCGCTCAGTTTCACGCTGTTTCCCTGCGTATATTACATGTGGATTTGTTTCGAACTTTGTGATAGAAGAACGGCGCTTTCCGCGGCCGTGATCAACGGACTGCTTGAAACAAACTATGTTCTCGCGGGGTTATGCACCGTCGGCTGGCTTGTCGCCCTGCGGCTGCTCGCGTGAGGACAGGAGGGGCCTTGAGAAGGAATTCCGCAGCGGCCCTGGTCGCCGTGACCGTTTTGACCGTCTGGCTCCTGGCCGGGTGCGAGGGGTTGCGGTTCGTCCAGACGGCCGAGGAGGCGAAGGACTTCCGCCCGAAGAGCATCGGGGTGCTTCCCGCCGATGTGGGGATCTACAGGGATGCCCGGGGGAAGGTCGACGGCATCATCACCGAGGTGCTGACGGGCACGAAATGGTACGTCACGGTGGTCGGCGGCGAGGAGATCCGCAGGCGGATCGAGGCGAACGAGGATCTCCGCAAGTCCGTCGACGTCTATCTCGCAAAGCTCCGGGAGCTGAACTTCTCGGACCCGGAACTCTGCAAGGCGATCGCCGAGCTCTGCGGGATCGAGGCCGTCCTCATTCCCACCGTGGATGTGTGGGAGTACACGATGCTCGCCGGCGACAAGATCGCACGGGTGGGCATCTCCATGCGGCTCGTGGACACGAGGACGGGCAAGACGATGTGGAGGGCGGGCCACCAGGTCACGGAAGAGTACCGGTTTCTCAAGCCGGAGCTCACCGGCATGGGACGCTCGATGGTTCGAAAGATGATCGACAGGATGCCGCATTGATGGAATAGGCGTCAGGCACGAGGACGGGAATTGATTCGGTCGAATGCGTCACTGGATTAATCTACGGTGAAGCTCGGAGCATCCGGAGAAAAGCGGGGGGGTTCTTTTTCCCCTAATGCCTGATGCCCGGTGCCTAATGCCTCAACGGAGTGTCATGATGAAAGAGAAGGTTCAGGCTGCGCTCGACCAGATCCGGCCCAGCCTCCAGCGTGACGGGGGGGATGTGGAACTGGTGGATGTGACCGGG
>MVQS01000360.1 GCA_002067855.1 Syntrophaceae bacterium PtaB.Bin038 | reverse complement strand
CATGTCGTCGGGGCTGGCGTGCTTCAGGGGGACGATCTGGGTGATCACGCGGTCGTTGGGGCCGATCCCCTCGGCACGGAGCCGCGTCGCCACGCTCTTTTCCCTCGCCTGCTGGCTCGGGACGACCTTGGTGACGTCCCCCGCGGGAACCGTGGTCAGGCCGTGGATCTCGAGCACGGACTCGAAGACCCTGTAGGCCTCGTCGGCGGAGATCTTCCTGGGCGAGAACACGCTGACCTTGCCCTTGACCGACTCGTCGACGACGAAGTTCTTCCCCGTCAGTTCGCTGATGAACTTGATGAAGGCGAGGATGTCCACGTTGTCGAAATCGATGGTGACGTACTTTCCGAGCTTGCCGTCCGCGTTGCCCGGCTTGCCCGGCACGGACTCCACGGCGCGGTTTTCGCCGGTGTCGTTGGACGCCGTTCTCCGGGCGGGGGTCGCCGCGGCCTTTTTCGAAGGCGCCGACCGGACCGTCTTCTTCTTCGCCGGGGCCTTCGTTTTCGGCGCCCCTGCGGGCGTGACGTCGGCGTCGGCGGCTTTCTGCACGGCGGCGCCGTCCTTGACGGGCTCCGTCGTCGTCGCCGAGACGGGCTGGGCGTTGCCGGCCAGGCGGGCCGCCGAGGCGGGCCCCTGGAGGGCGAGGATCATCACGAACCCGGCAAGGGCCGTCAGGAGGAGGATCTGTTTTCCCGAAGGGGTCGGCATGCGTATTCACCCTCTAGTTGACGATTTTCCGGTATTCCTCTCGGGTCCGAAGCGGCTCGAGGTCCGGGTCGTTCCGGGCCCATTCCTTGAGTTCCCTGCTCATCCACAGGGCGACCTTGAGGTACCACAGGCTCTTCGGCGCGTCCCCCTGCCGGCTGTAGAGGCAGGCGAGATTGTAGTACGGGTCGGCCCAGTCGCCCTTCAGGTCGATGAGCCGCGTGAAGATGTCGATGGCCTCCTCGTCCCGCTTCTGGGCCATGCAGATCACCCCGAGGTTGTTCAGGGCGCCGAGGTTTCTCGGGTCCGCGTCGACGGCCCTGCGGTACAGCGCCTCGGCCTCCGCCAGGCTCTCGGCCTGCTGCCGCCTGAGCCCCGCCTCGAAGAGGATCTCCGTGTCCCGGGCCGGGCTTCCCGGCGCCAGCGGCTCGGGCTCGCGGCCGGCCAGAACGGCCCGGGCGCGGTGGGCCGCGGAGGCGGCGATCACAGCCCCGCCTTCGCCGCCGGCGGTCTCCTGCCCGAGGTAGACGATGAGCGCGAAGGCCGTCGAGGCGACAAGCACGATCAAGGCGAGGCAGATGCCCAGGATGAGGCGCTTCTTGCCCCGGACCCTGCCCCGCGGCCGGGCGAGGATGATCTCCCGGTAGGGCAGGTAGCGCTCGTCATGGGCCCTCTGGGCTCGTTTCAGTGCGGCGGTGATGGTGCTCATGGGTGCCGGGCAAAAAGCCCCTTTCTTCGTCTTGCAAAAAAAGTTCCCTTTTGCGCGTCCGTCGACTTCAAATCCTGGATGGCCCGCTTGACGACCTTGCGGTCGATCTCGAGCCGGTTGCCCGCATAGGCGACCAGGAGCGCCCTGTCGCAGAGGATGTTGATCCGCCGCGGGTTGCCCCTGCTGTAATCGCAGATCTTCCCGAAGGCGTCACCTGCGAATTTCACGTGCCCCGTGCCCCCCGCGACGGCCAGGCGGTGCCCGATGTAATCGGGGACGTCGTCCTTCGAGAGTTCGCCGAGGTGGTAGCGTACCGAGATCCGTTCGTTCAGCTGCCTCAGGGAGGGCTGCTCGAGCATGTCCCGGAGCTCCGGCTGCCCGACGAGGACGATCTGCAGCAGTTTTTCCGTCTCCGTCTCGAGGTTGGAGAGCATCCGGAGCTGCTCCAGAACGTTCCGGGAGAGGTTCTGGGCCTCGTCGATGATGACGACGGCGTTCTTCCCCGCCCTGTAGTTCTCCGTCAAAAACGCGTTGAGGGCGTCGATGTAGCGCCTCTTGGTGCGCTCGATCCCCGTCATCGCGACCCGGAACTCCTGGTTGATCACCTCGAGGAGCTCCATGTCCGAGAGGTACGAGTTGAAGATCAGGGCCGTCTCCACGGAGGCATCCATTCTGGAGAGCAGCGCCCGGGACAGGGTCGTCTTTCCCGTCCCGATCCCGCCCGTGATGACGACGAATCCCTTTTTCTCCTTGATCCCGTAGATCAAATGGTTGATGGCCTCCCGGTGCTGGCGGCTCAGGAAGAGATACTTCGGGTCGGGAGTGAGACTGAAGGGATTCTCCCTCAGCTTGAAATGGGAACTGTACATGCCGCGTATAATTCCTCTTGATTTCTTATTACAACCGCCGCCAAATTGCCACCGCCAAATTTCACCCGATCACTGCACCGTGTGGTTCAGGACGACCTGCCTTCCCGTCCGGCTGACCTTGACGGAGAGGTTCGCCCCGGGCCTCAGCTCCCGGTAAAGGGGCACCAGGTCCGCCACGCCGGTGACGGGCTTGCCGTTGACCTCCTGAATGATGTCGCCGTTGACGAGCCCCACGTTCTCGAAGAGACTGCCGGGCTGGATCTCGCTGATCACGACCCCGTCGGGCTTGCCCGACATGCCGGCCGTGACGTGCGGGGTCACGCGGGCCTGCGTCAGCAGGCTCGCCAGGTCGGAGGGCGAACCGGGAGGCGCCTGCGGCGGGCGGGCCGGGGGCCGGGGTGCGGCCTCCGGGGCCGGTGCGGGAGACGGGCCGGGCCTCCCGGCCGCGGGGAGGCGGCCGGCCCCCCGGGCGACAAGCTCCTTTTTCTTCAGGACCTGGTCCTTTTCCCCCACGCGCAGGACCACGGCGTTTCGCAGGATCTTGACGATCACGGCCCCGGCGACCCTGTCGCCGACCCTGTAGAGGCGCTGCCTTTTCTTGTCCCGCTCTTCGATGACCGCGTAGCCCCTGCCTTCCTCGCCGGCGATCGTGCCGTAGAGGTCGATCGGCAGGGTCGTGACCTCGAGCATGCCGGGGTCCATCGGGTCCGCGACGAGGGGCCGGTCCGTCGTGCGGAAGAGGTTTCGCTCGACGATCACGGCGTAGGTTTCGATGGGGTCTTTCGTCGTGTCCGCCGCGATGGTCCCCGCCGCCTGCTGCGGCGTCTCGGGGGGCGGCGTGTTGATCTCGAGGACGAGGAACGCGATGTCGACGAGGAGGTACAGGGCGACGGCGATCCCCGCGAGGATCAGGATCGTGTTTCGCCTGGTTTTCATGAAACTCAGCATGCTCGTTCCCTGCCTGTCACAGAGGCGTCACCACGGGGCTCGACACCGTGCCGCCCACCTCGACGGCGAACCGTTCCGGCCCGGCGGCCGGGATGTTCACGTCGCCCCGCAGGGCGATGCGGCTCTGGGAAAGGTCCGCGCCGAGGCGGATGGCGCCCTGGAACTCTCCCTGGAGCGTGTCCCCCGTGACCTGGAGACGATGTACCTTCAGACGGCCGCTCTCCAGGTCCAGGGTTCCTTCCATCTTCGTGAAGGCCAGCTCCTGCAGGCCGAACAGGGGCGCCTTGAAGGGGATCAACCCGTCGGCCAGCGCAAGCTCCAGCCGGCCCGAGCCCTCGGGCCAGCGTTCCGGAAGCCCCTCGAAGCGCAGCCGGCCGTCC
>MVQS01000359.1 GCA_002067855.1 Syntrophaceae bacterium PtaB.Bin038 | reverse complement strand
CGTGTACATGGGCTGGTTGACGGGCTGGCGGGCGATGACGCCGGGGGCGACCATCTCGATGCGGCGGAACTCCTTCGTCTCGATGGGTCCCTTGCCGTCCAGCGGCCGGCCTGTGCCGTCGATGACGCGCCCCAGGAGGGCGTCGCCCACGGGGACCTCCGCGATGCGGCCCGTGCGCTTCACGATGTCGCCTTCCTTGATGTGGGTGTCGTCACCGAGAACGGCGACGCCGACGTTGTCCCGCTCAAGGTTCAGCACCATGCCCAGGATCCCGCCGGGGAACTCCAGCAGCTCCATGGCCATGGCGTTCTGGACGCCGTAGATGCGGGCGATGCCGTCGCCGACGGACAGCACCGTGCCGGTTTCGCTGATATCCAGCTTCTTCTCATACTCCTTGATCTGCTTGGAGATGATCTGACTGATTTCCTCTGCCCTGATCGGTTCCATTCTCCTATCTCTCCTCTCCTAAGAGCTTCCTGATGTTGCCCAGTTGTGCCTTGATGCTGCCGTCGTACAGGGTGTCCCCCACCCGGACGACGAGCCCCCCGATGAGCGAGGTGTCGTCCTCGACCGTCATTTCCACTTCCTTGCCCGTCATCTCGGCCACCCGCTGCTTGAGGGCCTGCTCCAGCTCTGCACTGAGCGGGTAAGCGGTCCGGACGGATACGCGGACCTTTTTCAGGGTCTTGTCCATGAGCTCCTTGTAGGCGTTCTCCACCTCCCCGATCATCCCGATGCGCTGCTTGTCCACGAGCAGCCGCAGGAAGTTGGCCGTCCGGTCTGACATCGTCATGCGGCCGAGAAGTTCCTCGATGACGGTCTTCTTCGCCTTCAGCTCAAAGATGGGGTTGGCCAGGAACTCCTGCAGGGCCTTGTTCTGCAGAACCATGGACGCGAAGGAGGCCAGCTCCTTCCCGTAGTCTTCGATCTTCCCCTCCTCGACGGCGATGTCGAAGAAGGCCCGTGCATACCGCTTTGCCAGATCGCTGCTGATCAATTTTTCTTCACCATCCTGTCGAGATATTCGCGAACCATGCCTTCATGGTCTTCTTTCGTGACCTTCTTCTTGAGGATGTCCTCGGCCATCTGTACGGCCAGCTCGGAGGCCTCGAGCCGCAGCTCGTTCTTGGCCTTCTTGAGCTCCTGTTCCATCCGCGCCTTGGCGTCTTCCTTCATCTTCTCGGCCGCGCGCCCGGCATCGGCGATGATCCGTTTCTTCTCCTCCTCGCCCTGGGCCCGGATCATGGCCGCGATGCCCTGGATCTCCTCCTCGGCCTTCTTGATCTTCTCGTCGTATTCCCTGAACTTCTTCTCGGCGTCCGCCTTGACCACCTCGGCCTCCTCCAGCGACGCCTTGATATTCTCGCGGCGGCCCGCGAAGAAGCTCTTCATCTTCTTCCACATCAGCCAGTAGAGGATGCCCATCAGCACGAGGAAGTTGGCCACCCTCCAGCCGAAGTCGATGAGCTGCGCCCTGGTGTCGACGTGCTCCTCGCCCCCGGCCGCCCAGGCCGCAACGGCGAGCAGCAGGGTCCCGAGGCACGTCAAAACGCCGACCCACTTCGATTTGCCCATAAACAGCGTATTCTCTCCCCGGCTCATTTGATGCTCCTTCCCAGGACCTTCTCGGCTATTTCGGAGGAGATCCTCAGGGACTGATTCCGCAGGAGTTCCCTCGCCGATGCCAGCTCCTTTTCCAGTCTCGTCTGAAACTCTCCCATCATCACGGCGATCTCGGCCTTGGCCTTGTCGGTGATGACCTTGGCGGCCTCGGCGCCTTCCTTGGCGAGGTCCCCCTTCTGGCCCATGGCCTCCATCTTGGCCGCGCGGATCTTCTCCTCGTACTCGGCGACCCGCCGGTCGATCGTCTCCTGGACGGTCTTCACCTCTTCCTGGGCCTTGTCCAGGATTTCCTTCCTGCGTTCCATGATGCGCAGGAGCGGTTTGTAGAGCACTTGATTGAGGATCCAGATCAAAAGGAGAAACAAGACAAGCTGGATGAACA
Source organism: Syntrophaceae bacterium PtaB.Bin038 (assembly GCA_002067855.1). Lineage (GTDB taxonomy): Bacteria > Desulfobacterota > Syntrophia > Syntrophales > UBA2192 > UBA2192. The sequence goes on along the minus strand of MVQS01000359.1, from coordinate 5,162 downwards.
AGGTATAATCGATATCGACCATCTACCTACCCTCTCTCTCTCGCTCCGTCGAGCAGGCACAAAAAAACCGAGGGAACTTACGAATTCGCCCGGTTCAAAACGGAAAACAGCCCTTTCGGGTCCTTTACAGCCACCCGGAGCAAAATTGCGTCTAACCGGCTGGAATGATTGGCGCTTTTCATGAAACGTCCCTTTGCTCCGTCCTGCTAAAACCGCGGTCTTCTAACCACAAACGCTTAAAATTGTCAAGCTTTTTTTCCCCGAAACGCAGGGTGGCGCGGAGACCCGGCAACCCCCCGGCGGGGGCTTCTCTCCCGGGGGACACCCGGAACGGGAATGCAGCGAAAAAGGTCCGGTTATTCGGCTTTCGGGGCCGTGCCTCCCTTCACCATCTGGCAGTTGCCCTCGAAAAGCCCCCCCTCGTGCACGATGAAGATCCCGGTCTTGATGTTGCCCGTGAGCCGCCCCGTCGAGTCGATCTCCGTCCGCTCCCGGACCTCCACCGTCCCCCGGACATCCCCCCCGACCATGAGGCTGTCCACCTGGATATCGGCCTCGATCCGGCCCCCCTGCCCCACGACAAGGGTCCCTTTGCCGAGGATTTCGCCCTTGAACCTGCCGTCGAGCCGGACGGCGCCGGTGAAGATCAGTTTCCCCTCGAATTCCGTCCCCTCCCCGAGAAAGGCCTTGATATCCACTTCTTTTTTCCCCTTGGTCAACATAGGAATCTCCTTCGGAGAGGCTTAGGGCTCAGGGCCTGGATGAAGAGTTTTTTCGCTTTTTCCCCTAAGCCCTAGGCCTTCAGCCGTATGCCTCCTACGATTGCAACACATATCGCCTCATGCTCACGTTCATAAGGAAGCCCATGGCGGCCATCATCTTCACCATGGAGGAGCCGCCGTAGCTGAAGAACGGCAACGGGATGCCCACGACGGGGAGGATGCCCAGGACCATGGCCACGTTGATGAAAACGCCCCAGAAGAGCAGCATGGTCACGCTGAAGGCGATGAGCGTGCCCAGGTAATCCCGCGCGTGCCGGGCGATCTTGAGACCCCAGAGGATCAGGGCCAGGAACAGGACGAGCACGAGCAGGGCCCCCAGAAACCCCCACTCCTCGGCAAAAACGGAAAAGACGAAGTCCGTCTGCTGTTCGGGCAGGAACTTCAGCTGGCTCTGGGTCCCCTTCATGAACCCCTTGCCGAGAATCCCCCCGGAGCCGACGGCGATGATCGACTGGATGATGTGGTAGCCCGACCCCAGGGGATCCCGCTCCGGGTCGACGAACGTCAGGACCCGTTCCTTCTGATACTCGGCCAGGAAATTCCACCCCAGCGGGATGACGAGCAGCACGAGGGCGACGAGCCCCGCTAGGGTCCTCCAGCGGATCCCGATGAAAAGAACCATGGACCCGAACAGGATCATGAGCATCAGGGCCGTCCCCAGGTCCGGCTGCTTTAATACCAGAACAAAGGGCACGAGGACAATCAAAAAGGGGACGGCGAGTTCCCGGATCCCGACCCTGTTTTCAAACCGGTGGTCATTGAAGTACTTCGCCAGGGCGAAAATAAGGGTGATCTTCACCAGCTCCGAGGGCTGCATGGTGAAGCCGCCCACGTTGATCCATCGCTGGGAGCCTTTCGTCACCGACCCCACGGCGAAGACGGCGATGAGCAGCACGACGGCCAGCGCGTGGATCACGTAGGCGTAACGGGCGATCCAGCGGTAATCGAAGGCGAAGGCCAGCACCATCACGCCGATCCCGAGGACGACCCATCGCATCTGCTTGAGGTGGGGCTCCCCCGAAAGGCCGTGGCCCGCGCTGTAGAGGTTCAGCACGCCCATGCCCAGGATGATCGTGATGAGCGTCATCAACGTCCAGTCGAAGTTGAAGATGAGCCGGCGGTCGATCTTCATGGCCGCACCTTCCCGGCGAAGTAGGCTTCGATGACCTTTTTGGCCACCGGGGCCGCGGCCGACCCGCCGTGGCCCGAATGCTCGGCCACGACGGCCACGACGATCTCCGGGTTGTCCCGGGGGGCGAAGCTGACGAACAGGGCGTGGTCGCGGTACTCGTAGGGGTAGGAGGACCCGTCGTCGCCCTCGGCCATGCCGATGACCTGGGCGGTCCCCGTCTTGCCGCAGACGTCCTTGCCCGGCACGCGGGCCTGCGCCCCCGTGCCGCCGGGCTCGTTCACGACGCCCCACAGCGCCTTCTTGAGCAGCTGCAGGTTCACCCGGCTCACGGGGAGCACGGCCTTCTTCTCCGGGCGGAACTCCTCGATGATCTCCCCGTCGTCGGTCTCGATCCGCTTGACGATTCTCGGGGTGAAGAACTCGCCGTCGTTCGCGACGGCCGCGTAGGCGTTGGCCAGCTGCAGCGGCGTGACCGTGTTGTAGCCCTGGCCGATGGCGATCGAGATCGTCTCCCCGGGCTGCCAGGGGATGCCGAAGCGGGCCAGTTTCCAGTCCCTCGTCGGGATGAGCCCCCGCCGCTCGCCCGTCATGGCGACGCCCGTGCGGGTCCCCAGGCCGAACGCCTGGGCGTATTCGGCCAGCTTGTCCACGCCCAGCAGCCTGCCCACGTTGTAAAAGTAGACGTCACAGGACTCCACGATGGCCCGGTGCAGGCTCACCCGGCCGTGGCCCTGTTTGCGCCAGCAGCGGAAGGTGCGCGTCCCCATCTCGAAGTGGCCGGGGCAGTTGAAGGCCGTCTCGGCGGTGACGATCCCCTCCTCCAGGGCCGCCGCCGCGACGATCAGCTTGTACGTGGAGCCCGGGGGGTACTGGCCCGCGATGGCCCGGTTCTCCATGGGGTGCAGGGGGTTCGAGGAGATCCTCTCCCACACGTCGGCGCTCACGCCCCGGTTGAAGAGGTTGGGGTCGAACCCCGGCCGGCTCACCAGGGCCAGCACGGAGCCGTCCCGGGGGTCGAGGGCCACGACGGCGCCGGCCTTGCCTTCCATCGCCGCCCAGGCCGCCTTCTGGACCTGGGAGTCGATGGTCAGCACGACCCGGTAGCCCTGGACGGGCTCGACGCGGCCCAGGGTCTTGACCTTGCGGCCGACGACGTTGACCTCGACCTGCTCGCCGCCCGGCTTGCCGCGGATGTAGCGGTCGAGGGCCTTCTCCAGGCCGAACTTTCCGATGAAGTCGCCGCTCTTGTACCCGGAGGTCCTGTCCCGCTCGAGCTCCTCGCGGCTCACCTCGCCGATGTAGCCGATGACGTGCGCCATGCTCTCCCCGTAGTAGTACTCCCGGACGGGCATGACGTCGATGCCCACGCCGGGCAGCTCCAGGGAGTGGGTCTCGATGAGGGCGAGCTTCTCGCGGCTGACGTTGCGGTCGACCCGCAGCGGCGTGAAGGGCCGCCGGTTCTCGCGGATCGTCTCGTAATCCATGGGGAACGTGAGTCCCACCTTCGCGTAGAGGGCCTCGAGCTTCTCCACGAGCCCCTTGAGGTCCTTGACGTCCTCGGGGAAGATGACCACGTCGTAGGAGGGCCGGTTCTCCACGAGCACGACGCCGCGGGAATCGAGCACGATCCCCCGCATGGCCTTCACCTCACGGATGCGGATCCGGTTGTTCTCGGAGCGCTTGAGCAGGTCCTCGCCCTTGATGATCTGGAGATACCAAAGCCTCAGCACCAGCACGCAGACGGCCGCAAGGATCACCCAGAAGAAGAAGGTGAACCGATCGCGGTATTCGCCCGGGTCGTACCGGACAAGCCTATCGCGCTTCTCCAGCATAGACGTCGACCCCCAGGCGGTTGAACAGCGTGAAGACCGCAGGGCTCAGGACCCCCGCGACCAGGGCCTGCGGCAGGGTTGTCCTCAGCAGGCTGTCCGACACATCCGTGTCGTAGACGAACCAGTAGACGGCGAAGAGGAAGAGCCCCTCCAGCAGCGCGCAGAGAAAGACGTAGGCCATGATGAACAGCATCCGCTCCCCGTAGATCCGCGGCGACAGCAGGCTGGAAAGGACGAAGATCACGACGTAGACGAAGGTCGTGAGCCCCAGGATCGTGCCCGACAGGCAGTCGAGGAGAAACCCGAGCACAAAGGCGAGGACGCCGCCCCGCAGCATGTCGAGGTGGAAGCCGGCCCAGACCACGAGGATCAGGGAGACCTCGATGCCGATCCGCCCGCCGAAGACGAGGTCCAGCAGCGTCCGCTGGAGGACGACGAGCAGGAGCGCGAAGAAGGGAATAACAATGTAATATGCCATAAATCAGGGACCAGGGGTCAGGGGCCAGGGTACAGGGTTTGAAAAGGAACGGGGATTTCTTTCCCCCTGAACCCTGAACCCTTTACCCTGAACCCTGCGTTTATTCTTTCTCCGTCTGCAGCACGAGCACCTCCTCGATCTTCGAGAAGTCGACCGACGGCACCACCTCGATCGTCTGGAACAGGCCGGGGTCCTTCTTGTCTGCACGGGCGACGGTGCCCAGCATGAGCCCCTTCGGGAACATCCCCCCGAGCCCGGAGGTGACGACCGCTTCGCCGACCTTGACCTCCTCGGTGCGCTGCACGTATTTCAGGCGCGAGAGCCGGTGCCCGCCGCCCTGGAGAATCCCCTGGGCGCGGCTGCCCTGGACCAGGGCGTCGATGTTGCTGTTGTAGTCGGTGACGAGCAGGATCTTGGCGTAATTCCAGGACGTCTCGATGACCCGGCCCACCACGCCGTCCGGCGAGATCACGGGCAGGCCGTCCTTGACGCCGTCGCGGGTTCCCCGGTTGATCAGGATCGTCCGGAAGGGCGAGGATCCCTCGTTGCCTACGACGCGGGCCGCGATCGTGGGGTAGACGGTGCTGTCCTCGAGGGCGAGAATCTTTTTGAGCCGGGTGCCCTCGAGGGACATCTCCCGGTAGTAATTGACCTCGCTCTGCAGGGCCGCGATTTTCTTGCGCAGTTCCCTGTTCTCCTGCTCGAGGCCCACGAGGAAGAGATAGCGCCTCCATGCCCCGCCCACGGAGTCCACGCCCGCGTGGATCCCCTGCTCCAGGGGAGCCGTCACCTCGAAGACGAGCTTCTTCATGATCCCCGGGCTTCCCGGGCGCCTGAGGCTCTGGGACAGGATGACGAGGGAGACGGCGATCAGGATGAAGGCTACGATGACGGCGAGATACTTCTTGAACAACAACGCTCCTCACCTGCAATGACGT
>MVQS01000358.1 GCA_002067855.1 Syntrophaceae bacterium PtaB.Bin038 | reverse complement strand
CGCGAGTCCCTCCCTCGGCTATTTTTTCTTCCGGGGCCGTGCCGGCTTCGCCCTGCCCGTTTGCCTCCGCTCCCGAAGCAGTCGCGAAATGTCCTTCTGGCGCCTCGTGATCTTCTGCCTTACCATGAACGGTCCTTTCCGGCCCGCCCCGCCGTCCGGCCCTTCCTTCCGGGGCGCGTCGGGTCCCGTTCGGTTTTGTCCGTTGACTCGGTCCGGGGTTGCCTCTATAATCGCAACAGAACACGTCTCATACTGCCAGCAAAACCCATTTCTGTAAAGGAGGTGCCGTCATGTCGGACAACAGGTGCGGCGACTGGTTGAAGGGTCTTCTCATCGGCGGTCTGGTCGGTGTCGTCGTCGGGCTGCTCTACGCGCCGAAGAGCGGAAGGGAAACGCGGGACGAACTGTCGGACAAGGCGAAGGACATCGCCGGGAAGCTGAAGGAGGAGTACGACGTGGCGTTCGAAAAGAGCAAGAGCGCCTACGAGAACCTGCTCAAGAAGCTCAAGGAAGTGGAGGCCAGGGCGGAAAGGAAGGCGCGGGAGATCGAGGGCGGGCCGGAGGCCTGATCCGGCGGGAGGAGTGAGAGCCTATGAGCTGGGAAACGAGTCTGTTCATCCTGTGCCTGGCCGTGGTGGTCCTCGTGGTGTTCACGATCCCGCTGCTGCTGCAGCTCAGGAGCACGGTCCGCAACCTGGACACGACCATCACGACGCTCAACCAGAGCCTTCCCCAGATTCTGAAGAACGTGGATTTCATCACCGAGAACGTCCGGCAGAGCGTGCACGCCGTGCGGGCGACGCTGGAGGAGACGATCAACCGGTCCCTGCCGGCCATTCTCGAAAACGTCGACCGTCTCACCGCGACGGTCGGCAAGTCGGTGGATCTGGTCCGCAGCCGGGTGGACGAGCTCTCCGGCGGCGTCGAGCGGGTCCGCGGAAGCCTGGCGCACCTCGACGAGGGGATCAAGGACCGGGCCCGCGACCGGATGTCGCAGGGGCTCAAGGTGTTCGCCGGCCTCGTCAAGCGGGTGCGCACCGCGCTGGAGTCCGTTCGGGCCTGACGGCAGGAGAGGCGGGCACCGGGACGGGAAACGCCGTCGTAAGACGACCCAATGAATGCATGAACGGAGGACATCATGGGCGAGAAAGACGATTTTGCAAAGGGCATCCTGACCGGCGCCCTGATCGGGGGGCTGATCGGCGTGGCCGTCGGGATCCTGATCGCACCCAGGAGCGGGGAGGAGACCCGCGCGGAGCTCTCGGAAAAGGCCAAGGACTTCGCCGGAAAGGTGCAGGACGAGTATGATGTCCTGTACGACAAGGCGAGACGCACGACGGACACGCTGATCCACCGTCTGCACGATATCGAGGAGACGGCCCGGAAGAAGGCCGACGAACTGGCCGCCAAGGTCAAATCCTGAACCCTGCAGGCCCCGGGCGGCCCGGGGCCTCTGCACGAGAGGCAGGCCATGCCCTGGGAGATCAGCGTCGGCCTGGCCGGCGCGTCGCTTCTTGTATTCGCCGTGCTGGCCGCGGTGACGGTCTCGGAGATCCGGCGGACCGCGCGAAGCGCCGCGACGCTCACGGCTGCGCTCGACCGGCACGTCCCCTCCATACGACAGAACCTCGACGAGATCGCACGCGGTGCGGACGCCCTGGGCGCCTCGCTGCGGACGCTCTCGCAGCGGGCGGCGGAAACGGGCAGGGGGTTCGAGGACGCGGCCGGCCGGATCCGGGATCTCGAGCGGGACGTGCAGGAGAATCTCGTTGCGCCGGTTCAGCGGGTCGCCGCGGGCGTTTCAGCCCTGCTTGCCGTCGGTGCGGCCCTTCGCAGGCTTCGCCACCCCTTCCGACACCGGCGGAGGCGGAAGCGCAAGGCGTGACCGCTTCCGCTCGAGGATCAGGTCCCGCAGCCATCGCGCCACGTGGAAGTACCCTCCCAGGATGATCAGCACCGTCACCCCCAGCAGGACGAAGAAGAGCGCGTCCCGGTTTTCGCGCAGGGAGCTTCCCTGCAGCGACAGGATCACCGTGCCCAGGAGACGTCCCGCCGTGGAGACGACCAGGAAATTCCGGGTCTTCATGTGCGACAGCCCGAGGATCCAGCATAGCGTGTCCTTCGGGAACCCGGGGATCAGGAAGAAGATGAAGGCGATCGCCAGCCCCTTGTGCTCCAGGAAGTAGTCGTATTTCCGGATTGTGGCGGGACGGACGATCCTCTCGACGAAGGGGAACCCGAGGATCCGGGCCAGGACAAAGGCCAGCCAGGAGCCGAGCGTGAGCCCGATCGTGGAGTAGATCACCCCCAGGACCGGGCCGTAGAGATACCCCCCGATGAGACCCGTCACGTCGCCGGGCAGGGGCGAGATGACGACCTGCACGACCTGCAGGGCGATGAAGAGGAACACGGAGAGGGCGCCGTAGGAGGCCAGCAGCTCGGCGAGCCTCTGCCGGTCCATGAAGAAGGAGTGCAGGTTGTAGTGCACGATGAGAAAAATCCCGATGGCCGCGGCCAGCGGGACGAGCAGAACCCGTGCAAACGATCGTTCCACGCGGACTGTACCCCGTTAGAATCTCTCAACCGGACGGCGGTCCCCGCAACACCGGTCCTGCCGTGAGGTGAAACCGTACCACATCGCGCGGTCCATGGCAAAGCGAAAACTCCGCCGAGGCTCCTGCTGAAGAGCCTCGAGGGTCATGACCGGACGGCGCAGCTCGAGCGCCGGCAGGGGGGATCCGCGTGCGCCGCGATTTCCCCGGGAAGGCCGCCCGCCCCGCAGGCCCGGGACAACCGGGTCGCCGCGGGCATGGGGAGACCCCGCCCCGCCCCGTCGAGGGTTTTGCCGTTCCGGGATCGTCATAGTCCTTGAATTATTCATGGCGTTTCGCTACAAAGGGTGCAGCGGCCGACCCCCGGCCACGACACGCGACGGGCCGGGGACGGACAGAGACGAAACGCCCCGTCCCCGGCTGCAGGGAGAACAGGCCATGCCGGAAAAACTGCGGAAGATCGGTCTCGCCCTCGGAAGCGGGTCGGCAAAAGGCTGGTCGCACATCGGGGTCATCCGCGGGCTGCAGGAGGCGAACATCGCCATCGACATCGTGTGCGGGTCCTCCATCGGCGCGCTCGTGGGCGGGGCCTTCGCGGCGGGCAAGCTCGACGAAGCGGAAAAGCTCGTCCGCGAGCTTGCCTGGTCCGACATCATGGGGTTCATGGAGGTGCCCGTCCCGCGCTCGGGCATCATCAACAGCGAGAAGATCGCCGACTACCTGCGGCAGCGGATCGGGGACCCGAACATCGAGGATCTCCCGATCCCCTTCGCGGCCGTGGCGACGGACCTCACCTCCGGGCAGGAGGTCTGGATGCGCCAGGGCTCCCTCATCGAGGCCATCCGGGCGAGCATCTCCATGCCCGGCATGTTCACGCCCTGCTTCCGGGAGGGGAGGCTGCTCGTCGACGGCGGGCTCGTCAACCCCATCCCCGTGTCCCTGTGCCGTTCCATGGGGGCCAACACCGTCATCGCCGTCAACCCCAACACGGACGTGAAGATCCAGTACGAACTCACCTCCGTGCCGGTCCTCGGCACGCAGCCGAAGACGGAACCCGAGGAGGAAGAACCGGGGCTCCGCATCCGCGACCTCCTGTTCGCGGGGCTGACGCTCTACGTGACGGAGCGGATCAAGCGGGGCAAGTCGGCGATCACGGGCCGGTCGGCCGAGGAGGACGGCAAGGGCCTCCGCGACCACCTCATGGGGTACCTCACGGACTACATCAACGCGACGATGAAGCAGGGAAAGTCCATCGCGCTGGGGCAGATCACGGAGGACGGGACGTTCCGGGAACCGTCCCTGCTTGAAGTGATCCTGGCGTCCATCAACCTCATGGGCGACCGCATCGGGCGCCAGCGCCTGGCGGGGGACCCGCCCGACGTCATGATCCTGCCCCACGTTTAGCACATCGGGCCGCTCGAGTTCAACCGCGCCGACGAGGTCATCGAGGCCGGCCGCCGCGCGCTGAACCTGATGCTCCCCATGCTGAGGGACCAGATCGGCTTCGTCGTGACGATATGAACCCCCCCGCGGAGCGGTTTCCCGCACCCCGCAGACAGAAATCCCTTGACAATTCAGCGCACCATCCCTCATGATCGAACGCCGATTCGAAATCATGAACGGGCGTTCACCATGACGATCGACAGCATCGGGAAACGACAGAGAAAGGAGCGGGAGTTCCGCTTCCGACGCGGCCAGATCCTGGAGACGGCGGTGAAGCTCTTTGCCGCCAGGGGGTTCCACGAGACGACCATGGCCGGGATCGCCGCGGCGTCGGGCTTCTCGATCGGGGGGCTCTACCGCTTCTTCAGCGGCAAGGAGCAGCTCTACTCCGACCTCGTCCTGGAGAAGGTGTGCTCGATGTACGACGAGATCATGGCCGCCGCCGACCGGGAGGACTCCACGGAGGGGCGGATCCGGGCCCTCGTGGCCGCGCATTTCTCGTACGTGGAGCACCACATCGACTTCTACCGTCTGCTCGTGGGGCACGAGAGCGGCCTGCAGGCCCACGGGCTTCGAGCGCTCCGGGAGCGGATCCTCGAGGAGCACCGGAAGCACGTAAATCGGATCGAGGGGATCCTGCGCGAGGGGGTCCAGCGGGGCGATCTCCGAGAGCTCGACACCGGGTCCCTGGCGGACGCCCTCATCGGGATGGTGGCGTACGCCAAGTTCGCCTGGATCATGAGCCCCCGGGGGGAGTCCCTGTCGAACAGGGCGGACGACGTGCTCGATCTGTTCCTCCGGGGCGCCGCCCGGGCGCCGGGTGACCGGGCCGGCTCCCGCCGGGCCGCAGAAGACAACACCGTTTATCGGGAGGAGGAATGAAAGGCCTGTGCGCACGGGCGCTCGCGGTCGGCCTGCTGCTCCTGCTCGGGAGCGCGCCGTCCGATGCGGCCGAATACTCGCTGGAAGACCTCTACCGCATCGGGATGCAGAAATCGGAAAAGATCCGCATTTCCGGCGAGAACGTGGAGATCGCCGATTCCGGGAGGTACAAGGCCCTTGCGGCGCTGCTGCCGAAGGCGACGGCCTTCGGGACCCACACGAACTACACCGACGAGAAGCGAAACGCCTCGAAC
>MVQS01000357.1 GCA_002067855.1 Syntrophaceae bacterium PtaB.Bin038 | reverse complement strand
GCGCTTGCGGAGTACGAGAAGGCGCTTCAGCTCAAACCCGACGATCAGGACGCGGCGGCCCGGATCTCGGAGCACTACTTCCGGGGCAAGCGTTACAGGGAAGCCGTCGAAGCCCTGAACCGGATCAAGAAGACGGCCCCGAAGAACCCGCGGGTCTATGCCGACCTCGGGTTCGCCCACGGGGAGCTGAAACAGTACCGGGAGGCGGAGGAGAACTACAAGAAGGCCCTTCAGCTCGGCTCCAAAGACCCCAACATCCAGCTCAACCTCGCCGCCATCTACGAGAAGCAGGGGCGGACCAAGGAGGCGGCGAAGGCCTTCGAGAAAGGGGCCAGGTCGGGGAAGGCTTCCACGGAGGCCCTCGAGCGCATGGGCGCCCAGCAGATGAAGGCCGGGCAGTACGACGCGGCGCTGAAGACATACCGCCAGCTGGCGGCCGCCGACCCCAGGCGCGGGCTGGCGTACGCCAACATGGGCTACATTCACAGCCTCAAGGGGCAGACGGACAAGGCCATCGAGAACTTCAGGCTGGCCGTGCGGTACGACAAGGAGGACGAGGGCGCCTGGCTCGGCCTGGGCGAGGCGTACGAGAAAAAAAAGATGTACAAGGAGGCCCTCGACGCGTATAAGGCCGCCTATCAGATCAACCCCGAATCCCGGGCCGCCGAGAGGATCCCGCAGCTGAGGATCAGGATGCTCGAGGACAAGCACCGGGAATAGAAGGGAAGAGGGGAAGAACGTGAGAAGGTGAGAAAAGGCAGCGCAGGGTCTAAGAATCTTTCTCAACCTCTTCCCCTCTCACCCTCTCAACTTCTGATCCTGAAATACGGCAAGGAAACGTCGTGTCATGCGTAAAGTGAATGTCGGAGGCATCAAGGTGGGTGCCGGCGAGCCCTTCGTGCTCATCGCGGGGCCCTGCGTCATCGAGGGCGAGAAGCTCACGCGCAGGGTGGCCGCGCGCCTCAGGGAGATGACGGCCGAGATGGGGATCCCCTTCATTTTCAAGTCCTCCTACGACAAGGCGAACCGCTCCAGCCTGCGCTCCTTCCGGGGGCCCGGCCTCGACAGGGGGCTGAAGATCCTCGCGGCGATCCGCGAGGAGTTCGGCATCCCCGTCCTGTCCGACGTCCACCGGTTCGAGGAGATCGAGAAGGCCGCGGAGGTCCTCGACGTCGCCCAGATCCCGGCATTTCTCTGTCGCCAGACGGATTTCGTCACGGAGCTGGCCCGCCATGCCAGGGCCGTCAATATCAAGAAGGGACAGTTCCTCGCGCCCTGGGACGTGGCCAACGTGGTGCAGAAGGTCGAGTCGGCCGGCAACCGCAACATCCTCATCACGGAGCGGGGCGCAAGCTTCGGATACAACAACCTCGTCTCCGACATGCGGTCGATCCCGATCCTGAGGAGCATGGGGTACCCCGTCGTCTTCGATGCGACCCACAGCGTTCAGTTGCCCGGCGGGGCCGGGGCATCATCGGGCGGGGATCGCGCGATGGCCGTCTTCCTGGCCCGCGCGGCCACGGCGGTCGGCGTGGACGCCGTGTTTTTGGAGGTCCACCCGGACCCGGACCGGGCGCGCTGCGACGGTCCGAACTCGATCGCGCTGGATTCCCTCCGGGGCCTTCTTGCGACGCTCCAGGAGATCGACAGGCTGGTGAAGAAGGACATGAAGAAGGGGCGGTGATGGATCACGGGGCGAAACTGGGGTCGGCACTGGCCGACAAGATCCGGAAGGTGAAGGCGCTCATCCTCGACGTGGACGGCGTGCTCACCGACGGCCGCATCGTCATCGGCGACGACGGGCAGGAGACCAAGAGCTTCAACGTCCGCGACGGCCACGGCCTCAAGATGATCCGCCGGGCCGGCGTCGAGGTCGTGTTCCTCACGGGTCGCACGTCCCGCGTGGTGGAGCACCGGGCACGCGAACTCGGGGTGGAGAGGGTCCACCAGGGTGCCCTGGACAAGCTGTCCGTCTTCGACGAAATCCTTGCCTCGATGGGATTCACCCGGTACGAGGTGGCCTACATGGGGGACGACATCGTCGATTTGCCGGTCCTGCGGCGCGCCGGGTTTTCCGTGACCGTGCGCGACGCCCACGAGGACGTCCTGAAGGCCGTGGACCTCGTGACGCAGAACCCGGGGGGCCGGGGGGCCGTCCGGGAAGTCTGCGAGATCATCCTCAAGGTCCAGGGGAAGTGGGAAACCCTGACGGAGCGCTACCGGGCATGAAAAGAAAGAAGACAGGAAGTTACGGATTTAAGAAGCTCGGAGAACCTGAAAGATTTTGAAAAGCCTCAGGCGGGTCCAAGTTTCCGAATCTTCCGGCTTCTGGATGCTCGCGAATGCCTCCTTTTCGGCTTTACATCGGGAATGCCGGGTGATATGGTTCAGCCCTGCGATTGAAACATGGCTAAATTGTTTGCATTTTTTCGGAATCGCGCAGGGGGGGCCGCCGGAAGACTCGGGGTTGCCGCGGCCGTCGTCCTCGTTGCGGCGCTGATCACCGCCGGATACTACTGGGGTACTCGACCGGCGGAAGAGCAGAAACCGGGACTGAAGGTGATCGACGATCAGGTCGATCTCTACATCAAGGACGTGCATTACACGGAAGTCGGGGACTCGGGAAACCGCCTCGAGATCAACGCGGACTCGGCGGCGTTTCTGAAAAAGGAGAACGAGGCCCGTTTCGAGCGGGTCCGCATGAAGCTCATCCTCCCCGACGGGAAGACCTACGAGCTGTCGGCCGACCGGGGGAAACTCCGGACGGATCGGAAGGACGTCGAGATCGAGGGCAACGTGGTGATCCTGTCCAGCCGGGGCGACCGGTTCACGACGAATCGCCTCTTTTACTCCGACGGGGAGAAGAAGATCCACACGAAGGACGACGTGACGCTGACCAACCCACGGTTCGTCGTCCAGGGAAGGGGCATGACCCTGCTGCTCAAGACCGAGCACGTCACGCTTTCCGGCCCCGTGAAGGCCCGGGTCCAATGACCGCCGGGAGCGAAGGAGGAAGACGCCGTGAAACGAACCCTGATGCCGATCGTCGTGATTTTCCTTCTGGGCGCTTTTTCGCTCCCGCAGCCCCTCCAGGGCCAGGACAGGCGTGCCCAGTGGCTCAAGGAGGGGGGCAACAGGCCCATCGAGATCGTCTCCGATCGGCTCGACGCCTATCGGGAGAAGGACCTGGTCGAGTTTTCGGGCAACGTCGTCGCCACCCAGGGCGATCGCGTCATCCGGAGCGACTCCCTGATGCTGTACTTCAAGAAAAAGGCGGAAAAGCCGGGGGCCCCGGGAGCGGCGGCAAATGCAGGGGACATCGACCGGATCGTCTCGAAGGGGAACGTGCGCATCACCGAAAAGGACCGGATTGTCACGGGCGATCAGGCCGTTTTCTACAGTGACGAGCAGCGGATCGTCGTGACGGGCAACCCCGTCATGCGCGAAGGCAGCAATGTCGTCACGGGCGACCGCGTCGTCGTGCTCCTCAACGAGAACCGGGGTGTCGTCGAGGGCTCCTCGGGCAAGCGGGTCACGGCGACCATCTACCCCGATGAATCGAACGAGAAAAAGAAAAAGGAGTAGCCGACCGACGCGCCCGGAGCGGCCGGGCCACGGCAGGGGATGAGCAAGCTCGAAGCCAGGGCATTGACCAAAGTATACGGGGGGCGAAAGGTCGTCAGCGGCGTGGACCTGGAAATCCGCCCGGGGGAGGTCGTGGGCCTGCTGGGCCCCAACGGGGCAGGCAAGACGACGACCTTCTACATGATCGTCGGCCTCATCAGGCCCGACGACGGCCGGATCTTCCTCGATGCCGAGGAGATCACCCGGGACCCCATGTACGTGAGGGCCCGCAAGGGCATCAACTACCTGCCCCAGGAGCCTTCCGTATTCAGGAAACTCACCGTCCGGGAAAATATCCTCGCCATTCTCGAAACGCTTGACATCGACGGCGAGGAGAGGAAGAATAGGCTCGAATCGTTGCTGGGGGAACTCGATCTCACCGGCCTGGCTTCGAGCAAGGCCTACTCTCTCTCTGGGGGAGAGAGGCGGAGGGTGGAAATCACGCGCGCGCTGGTCACGTCCCCGCGGTTCATCCTGCTCGACGAGCCGTTTGCGGGCATCGACCCGCTGGCCGTGGCGGACATCCAGAAGATCATCCAGAAGCTCAAGTCCAAGGGCATCGGGGTGGTCATCTCGGACCACAACGTGCGGGAGACCCTTTCGGTGTGCGACCGGGCTTACATCCT
>MVQS01000356.1 GCA_002067855.1 Syntrophaceae bacterium PtaB.Bin038 | reverse complement strand
CTTCACGGACCAGGACCTGCACGTGATCCTCAGCCTTGCCCGCCGGGCCTCGCTGAACCTGGAGAACAAGGTCCTCTACGAGACCCTCTACACCAACATCGCCGAGACCTTCCGGGCGCTCGTGACCTCCATCCAGGCCCGGGACCAGTACACGGAGCGCCACTCCGTGAGCGTCACGGAGTTCGTCGTCCGGACCGCGCAACTCATGGAGTGCTCGCCCGACGACATCGAGTGCCTCAAGATCGCCGCCATGCTCCACGACATCGGCAAGATCGCGATCCCGGACCACATCCTCCTCAAGCCCGACGAGCTCACGGGGGAGGAGTACGACATCATCAAGACCCACTGTACGATCGGCGACGACATCCTGACCCCGATCGCCCTCTTCGAGAAGGAGCGAAAGATCATCCGCCACCACCACGAGAACTGGGACGGCACGGGCTACCCGGACGGTCTGGCCGGAGACCAGATCCCGCTTCTGTCCCGGATGATCTCCGTGGCCGACGCCTACGACGCGATGACGACCAACCGCCCCTACCGCGCGAGCATGAGCCCGGCCGAGGCGATCACGGAGCTGCGCCGCTACGTGGGCAAGCAATTCGACCCGAAGGTGGTCGAGGCCTTTATCGGCTCCCTGCAGCCCCCCTGCCCGTGCCGCCCGCCTGCGATCGTGTCCAAGCCCGACGAGGGGCGGCGGTAAGGGCTCAGAACAGCCCCTTGATCACGTCCAGCGTCTTCTTCATCCTGTCCGTGGTGCTCTCGGGCTTCTCTTCGGCAGGCGGTTTTTCCTTCGTCGTGCGCTCCTCCCTCATCCCCTCCTGGCCGAGCGGCAGCATCCCGGTGGACTTGTTCCGCAGCTTCACCGTCCAGATGTATTCATGCGGAATCTTCGGGTCCTTCGGTTTCGGCGGGTAGGCGATGTTGAGCTCGTCGCCGTAGCCGATGAACTGCAGGGCGGCGCCTCCGGCATCCTTGAAGATCCCCCGGGGGATCGAACAGCTCGTGACCCCGGGCCCCATGACCACCTTCTCGCGGATGAACCGGTTCACATCGGCGGGCGTCAGGTAGCCCATCAGGCCGTAGCCCGGCTCCTGGGCATCGCTCGAGGACCAGAGGATCGTCTCGCCCGTCTTCTCGCTGTGGCCGATCGCCATGGCGAAGTACCCGATCGCGGTGGGGATCTTCTTCCACTCGAAGGCGATGCTGTCCGCGAGCCCGCCCCGCACGGAGGTGAACTCCACGGGCGCCATGAAGTCGTGCTTCTCGCCGACGGAGAACTTGATCTCGGGGCCGTAGTTCCCGTGCACGAAGTGGGCCCCCTGCAGGGAGCCGCTCTTCGGCACCTCCTTCTGATCCTGCCTGTTCGGCCATTCCGCATAGGTCCAGCCCGACCTCGGCGACGGGGGAACCTGGACCGTCCCCGTCCTGCCGGCCATGGCCCTTCCGAAGTCCACCATGCTCATCTTCTCCGTGTCGAGCACCCGGGGCTGCCCGGGCCTCACCGCCTCGCCGCAACCCCAGTAGAAGAGCATGCGCACCTTCGGTTTCTCGGCCTTCCGTTCCTGCGGTTCTTCGCCCCGCGCCGGTTTCCCGCGCTCGGGGATCAGCAGCGGCAGGGCCTTCCCCATCTCCAGGCCGGGCGGGATGTCGTGCATCGCCTCGGGCGCCGCTGGGGGATTCCCCGGGGCGCTGAGCTGCAGCAGAAGCGTCCGCTTCGGCCCGACCCCCGCCATCCTGCCCAGGATCATGCCCTGCAGCCCCGAGATCTCCCCCTGGGACATGCCCGGGATCGACATATTCTGTGTCGCCACGCTCACCCAGTACTGGGTCAGGGGTTTCTTCGGCTCCGCCGCCGACGCGGGGGCCGCGAAGCAGGCAATACTCGCCACCGTCACAACCCAGGACATTTTCGTCGAAAGGTTCATTATTTTTCCCTCCCTCAAGTATCGGTTCTTCTCCTGTCCGCTCTTCCTAACTTCCGCTCTTCCGATCTTCACAGGCTCGATGCCGGAAGTGGAATTCAATCCATCGGCTGAAGTAGTCCACGTCGATGGCCGATTGCGTTCAATGCGCTTCGTCCCAGTTGCGCCCCGCGTGGATCTCCACCTTCAGCGGCACCCGCAGCTTCATGACCCCTTCCATCTCGCGTTTCACGAGGGCCATGACTCCTTCCGTTTCCGACTCGGGGACCTCGAACACCAGCTCGTCGTGCACCTGCATGATCATGGCCGCCCTGGGGTGGCGTTTCTTCAGGAGGTTGTGCAGGTTGATCATGGCGATCTTGATGAGGTCGGCCGCGGTGCCCTGGATGGGCGCGTTGATGGCGGTGCGCTCGGCAAACTGGCGCAGCGCCGCGTTGGAGCTCGTGATCTCGGGGATGTAACGGCGGCGGTTCAGCAGGGTGCAGACGTACTTGTCCCTGCGGGCCTCCTCGAGAATCCCGTCCAGGAATCTCCGGACCCCCCTGTAGCGGTCGAAGTAGTTGTCGATGTACTCCTTCGCCTCGGACTGGCTGATCCCCAGCTCTTTGGAGAGGCCGAAGGGGCTCATCCCGTAGATGACGCCGAAGTTGATCACCTTGGCGCGCCTCCGCATGTCGGGGCTGACCATCTCGGGGAAGACCCCGAAGAGGGCCGAGGCGGTGCGGGTGTGAATGTCCTCCCCGGCCTCGAAGACCTCGATCAGGGCCTCGTCGCCCGAGAGGTGGGCGAGCACATGCAGCTCGATCTGGGAGTAGTCCGCCGACACCAGCATGGATCCCTTCGGGGCCGTGAAGGCCTGGCGGATGCGCCGGCCCTCGGGCGTGCGGATGGGGATGTTCTGGAGGTTGGGGTTGCTGCTCGAGAGGCGCCCCGTGGCCGTGACGGTCTGGTTGTAGGAGGTGTGGATCCGCCCCGTCTGCGGGTGCACCATCGCCGGCAGGGCGTCGACGTAGGTCGACTTGAGCTTCGCGATGCTGCGGTACGCGAGGATTTCCGCGGGCAGCTCGTGGGATTGGGCAAGCGCCGTGAGCGTCTCGACATCCGTCGAGTACCCCTCCTTGATCTTTCGCCCCTTGGCGAGCCTGAGCTTGTCGAAGAGGATGACCTGGAGCTGCTTGGGCGAGTTGATGTTGAAGCGCTCGCCGGCCAGGCTGTAGATCCGCTCCTCGGACCGGGACAGGAGCAGGTCGAACTGGGCCGACATCTCCCCGAGCAGCTTGAGATCGACCAGGACCCCCCGGCGCTCCATGGCGGCCAGCACCTGCACGAGCGGCATTTCCACGTTCCGGTACAGCTCCTCGAGACCGGCATCCCGGATCTTCTCCGACGCAACGGGGCGGATTCGCAGGACCGCCTCGGCGCGTTCTCCCGCATAGGGGGCCATGCCCGCCGGGTCCACGTCGGCGGGCGTGAGGGCCTTCGCCCCGGTGCCCAGCAGCTCCTTCGCCGGGGTGAGTTCGCGGTCGAGAAACTCGCGGGCCGCCTCGGTGATGTCGTGGCTTTTCTTCGAGGGGTTCAGCAGGTAGGAGGCCACCATGGTGTCGTCGCCCGCCCCCCGCAGGGGGATCCCGAGCCGGGCGAACGCGATGAAGACATTTTTCAGGTCATGGCCGTGCTTGAGGGGCTTCTCCCCGGAAAGAAGGGGCGAGAGTTCCTTCAGGGCGTGATCGCGCCAGGCCGCCTTGCCGGTTCCCAGGGGGAGGTAGAAGGCCTCCCCCGGCGCGTGCGCCAGGCCGAGTCCCACGAGGTCGGCATACATGGGAAGCTCCGAGGTGAGGACCGGGTACAGGGCCACGGCCCCGGTCTCTTTGATGCCGCGGACGAGGCCGTGCAGCGCTTCCACCGTCGAGACAAGGGTGATCGTGCCGCCCGCCTTCCGGTCGCGCACCTCCAGGTCCTGGATGAGCGACGAGAACTCGAGCTCCTTGAAAAGGGCCTTCAACGCTTCCCGGTCGGGCCCCTCGTAGCGCGCCCGGGCGAGATCGAGATCCACGTCGGCATCGGTCTTGACGAGGGCCAGCTCCCGGGAGAGCCGGGCCTGCTCCGCGTGCTCCGTGACGGCCTTGCGGATCCGCTCGTTGCGGATCTTCGCCGCGTTGCGCAGGACCCCCTCGACGGAACCGTAATCCCTGATGAGCTGCAACGCCGTCTTGGGCCCCACGCCCGGCACGCCGGGGATGTTGTCCGATGCGTCGCCCATGAGGCCGAGGAGCTCGGCCACCCGGTCGGGACCGACGCCGAAGCGCGCCTCCACGCCGGCGGCGTCGTAGGTCTTGTCCTTCATCGTGTCGATCATGACGACCCCGTCGGAGACAAGCTGCATGAGGTCCTTGTCGCCCGAGACGATGATCACCTTCACGCCCTCGGCCTCGAACTTCCGCGCCAGGGTGCCGATCACATCGTCGGCCTCGATCCCCTCGATCTCCAGCAGGGGGATGCGGTAGGCCCGGACGAGGTCCTTGACCACGCCGATCTGGGGTTTCAGCTCGTCCGGCATGGGCTTGCGGTGGGCCTTGTAGTTCTCGAAGGCCTCGTTGCGGAACGTGGGCCCCCTGGCGTCGAAGACGACGGCGATGTGCTCGGGTTTGCGCTCCCGCAGGAGCTTGGCGAGCATGTTGTTGAACCCGTAGACGGCGTTGGTCGGGAACCCGCGCGAGTTGGTCAGGCCCTGGATGGCGAAGAAGGCCCGGTAGACGTAGTTGCTGCCGTCGATGAGGTAGAGGGTGGGTTTCGGCTCTACGGTCATGGGGAGATCCCTTTCAGGCGGTGCGGCATCAGGATGCCCTGAAACACAGAAGATCAGGAAGCGCGGAAGAGCAGAGGAACGGAGGCGATTGCACTCCTTCTGTCGTGTCCGCTCTTCCTCACTTCCGCTCTTCCGATCTTCGTGTGCTCGCTATCGCAAAACAGGCGCTGAACCCGCACCTGAAATTCACCCCATCGACGGGGGCTCACAACTCAAAGGCGGCGTTGATCTTAAAGGTCTTCACCGCGGGCATGCTGATCACGTCTTTTACGCCCGTCCTGCGGCGGATCTCCGCGAGATCCCTCTCGAGGGACTCCGGGTCGGGCGCGATGAAGGTGAACCAGACGTTGTACTCGTGGCCGCGACGGTAGTTGTGGGTCACGCCGGGGTAGCCGTTGACGACTCCCACGAAGGACCGCATCTTCTCCTCCGGCACCTTCGCGGCGCACAGGGTGCTCACGTAGCCGAGCTTGCGCGAGTCGAAGACGGCGCCGATCCGGCGGATGACGCCCTCGGCCTTGAGCCTTCGCACCCGCTCGATGACCTCGTCCCCGGTCAGGCCCAGCTCCTCCCCCACGGCGTCAAAGGGCTCCGGCACCAGCGGAAACCGCGTCTGGAGGATGTTCAATATTTTTTTATCGACTTCGTCCATAAAAAAATGGCGCAGGGCGGAAAACAAGAGACGGCGAACGCCTTGCTCCTTTCGGCCTTAAGCCCTAAGCCTTCTGCCCTTTGCCTTTCCTTGGTTGGTAGACACACAGCGGCTCCTCGGCCAGGTAGTCGCCGGTCTTCTCGTAGGCCCTCGCCCGGCAGCCGCCGCAGACGGTGACGAACTCGCAGCGGCCGCACTTGCCGCCGTACTTTCGCAGGTCGCGCAGGTCGAGGAAGATGTTCGATCCCCTCCAGATTTCCTCGAAGGGCCGGTCCTTCAGCTGCCCGCAGTCGAGCTCGAGGTACCCGCAGGGCTGCACCCGGCCCCGGTGGGAGATGAACACGAAGGAGCTTCCGCCCAGGCACCCCCGCGTCATGGCGTGGAGGGGGTTCTCGGGAATGGACCTCTCCGCCCGCTCCTTCCTGCGCCGGTGATAGATCCGGTAGAAGTGCGGCGCGCAGGTGGCCTTGAGCTGCATGGGGCACGACAGCGCCGCCTCGTAGAACCACTCCAGCGTCTTTTCGTACTCCTCGGCGGAGATGGCCTGGTCGGCCATTTCCCTGCCGCGGCCCGTGGGGACGAGCAGGAAGACGTGGTGCGCCGCCGCGCCGAGCCTCTGCGCGAGCGCGAGAAGGTCCTGCACCTGGTCGAGGTTCCTGCGGGTGATCGTCGTGTTGACCTGGAACTCGACGCCTGCGCGCTTCAGGGCCTCGATGCCCGCGAGCGCCCCCTCGAAGGCCCCCGGCACCTGCCGGAACGCGTCGTGCCGCGCGGCGTCGACGCCGTCGAGGCTGATGCTCACGCGCCGGATCCCGGCCTCGCGGATCTTCCGGGCCGCGGCGTCGTCCACGAGGGTCCCGTTGGTGGCCATGACCATCCGCAGCCCCTTCGCGTCGCCGTAGGCCGCGATCTCGAAGAGGTCCGGGCGAAGCAGCGGCTCGCCCCCGGTGAGGATGATGACGGGCCGGCTGAAGGCGGCGATCTCGTCGAGGAGGCGCAGGCAGCGGGCCGTGTCCAGCTCCCCCTCGTACGGGCCGTGGACCGACGAGGCCCGGCAGTGGACGCAGGCGAGGTTGCAGCTGCGCGTCACCTCCCACGCCACCATGCGCAGGATGCCGGGCAGCACCATGCGGTCCGCGGCCGGTTTCGATTTCTCAATGTCTGCCGGATGACCCATCCCGGGTTGTTCCTCTCGCCTTTCGCCCTTTGCCTTTCGCCCTTCGTCTATTTCTGCAGCAGCCTCGCCGCCTCGGGCGCGAAGTAGGTGAGGATGATGTCGGCCCCGGCGCGCTTGATCGCCGTGAGCGCCTCCATCATGGCCCGCTCGCCGTCGAGCCATCCCATCTGGGCCGCCGCCTTGATCATGGCGAACTCGCCGCTCACGTTGTAGGCCGCGATGGGGTGGTCGAACTCCTCCCGGGCGCGGCGGATGATGTCGAGGTAGGGCAGCGCCGGCTTGACCATGATGATGTCGGCCCCCTCCTCGATGTCGAGCCCGATCTCGCGGACGGCCTCGTCGCTGTTGGCCGGGTCCATCTGGTAGCCCTTGCGGTCG
>MVQS01000355.1 GCA_002067855.1 Syntrophaceae bacterium PtaB.Bin038 | reverse complement strand
CGACATGTCGCTCGTCATGAAGGCCTGCGAGCGGATCGTCGTCCTGGAGTACGGCTCGAAGATCGCCGAGGGGACCCCGGAGGCCGTAAAGGGCGACCCGAGGGTCGTCGAGGCCTACCTGGGGACGGAGGACTAGACCATGCTTCTCGAGATCAGGGATCTCCGCGTGAAATACGGCAACGTCGAGGTCCTCCACGGGGTGAACCTCTCCGTGGGCGAGGGGGAGATCGTGGCCATCCTCGGGGCCAACGGGGCGGGCAAGTCGACGACGCTCATGGCCGTGAGCCGCATCGTGAAATCCTCGGCCGGCACGATCGAGTTCAACGGAAAAGCCCTGCACCGGCTGAAGGCCCACGACGTCGTCCGCGAGGGCGTGATCCAGGTCCCCGAGGGCCGGCGGATCTTCAACACCCTCACCGTCGATGAGAACCTCGCGCTGGGAGCCTTCGTGCGGGAAGATGCGGCGCGCATTTCGAAGACGCGGGGGTGGATCTACGATCTCTTCCCCATCCTGAAGGAGCGCCGCGACCAGCTGGGAGGCACCCTCTCCGGCGGCGAGCAGCAGATGCTGGCCATCGCCCGGGGCCTCATGGCCGAGCCGAAGATCCTGCTTCTCGACGAGCCCTCGCTTGGGCTCGCGCCCCTGCTGGTAAAGGCCATCTTCCGCACCCTTGCCGAGATCAACAAGGCGGGGGTCACCATCGTGCTCGTCGAGCAGAACGCGAAGGCCGCCCTCAGGCTCGCCAACCGGGGCTACATCCTGGAAGTGGGCAACGTCGTGCTGGAGGACTCGGCGGCGGGTCTCCTGGAGAACCCCGAGGTCCGGAAGGCGTACCTCGGCGGATGACGGCTCTGCGCCCTCGATGCCCCCTCAAGGCCATTTTCTCTTGACAATCAAGCACTTCTTTCGGATAGTTTCGGGCGTGACTGCAATTTCACAGAGGGTTTCCAGCGTGAAGAAATCCCTTACACGAGAAAAACTCGAGGAGCTCCTCCGGAGAAAAATGCCTCGCCTGCAGAAGGGGAAGCCGTCAAGAATCTCTCCGTTCGTTTCAGGAATGCCCATTCGGAAATCCCCTGTAAAAGCATCGCCGGCATGACAGATAAAATCATCCACCACTACTTCGGACTCAACCTCGAGGTCATCCGGGCCGTTGTCGAGAAAGAGCTTCCTGCGCTGCTGGAAAATATCACTCGAATGATCCCCCCGGATTCGGACGAACCATCATGAAGAAACCGAGAGACGCCAAACCGACACCCGCGCAAAAGCAGCCAACGAAAAACCCTTCCCCGAAGAAACAGGCCGCCCCGAACCCCCGCATCGAGGCCCTCGAGGATATCAAGCTGCGGGGGCTGTACCTGCACGGATACGCCATCACGCACGATTCCGCCCCGATCGTCTTCGACACCGACGAGTACAGGAAGCTTGTGGACCAGTTCTACAAGGAGAACGGCGATCTCGTCACGCCCGCCATCTACCGGGCCTGCCGGGAGAATTATGAGTTCTTCATGACCATGGTGGAGAAGGCCCTGAACCAAGTCAACGACCCAGACGAGTAGGCCCACGGGTGCCTTCTTCCCCGACAGGAAACGGCATCCCGGCGTCTGGAGATCGCGCCGGGGTCTTGCATCGATGGCCTCGTTTCTGGATGGGGGGCGTCAGCAGATCCTGGTGTCCCGCGGGGCCGGGCCGTCCGTGGGGATGAGTTCCGAGCGGAAATCGGCGTCCGCCGTCTGCGCGGCTTCCCACAGGAGAATCGTGAGGAACTTCCGGATGTAGTCGCAGGTGAGGTTTTCGCGGTAGGCGCGCGCCCTGGGGGTCAGCTCCTCTTCCCTGCCCTTGACGATCAGTCGCTGATCCGGACAGCCGCCGCCGCACAGGTAGCGCCAATTGCAGCCCTTGCAGTCGGCCCTGCGGTCGACGTGCAGTTCATCGCCCATCTCCTGCAGGACGCTCGTCTTCGGGTAGGTTCCATCCATGATATCGCCGACATGATAGGCCGGCATGCCGACCAGATAGATGCAGGGATAAACATCCCCGTTGACATCCACGACCGGCGTGTTTCCATAGGGTGCGCCGCATCCCACCACACACCGGTGCCCCGGGGCTAGGTTCCCCGTGTAGGAGCTGAACGGGAACAGCCTCGACAGTTCCCACTCGTTGCAGTCATGGAGTTCCTGGACGGAGTCGCAGAGCCGATCGACCGAGGGGATCAGCGCATCGGGCAGAATTTCGCCGTCCGAATTCACGATGTTGACGGGAACAAATGCGCTGCCGCACCCCCCTATCTGCTTGTGCAGTTTCGTTGTCGCCGGGATTTGCTTTTCGTTCATGCCCGTCACCGTCGTTCTCAGGGAGACGGATATCCCCGCCGCGACCAGCTGATCGATGTGGCTGCAAATCCTGTCGAAGGAAAGCCTGCCGTCCTTTGCCAGGCCCCAGTTCAGCAGGGGTTCGCCGCCGAAGAGGACCACTTCGAGGCGGCCGTCATCCCTGATTCGCGCCGCAAAGGTGTCCAGCGCCCGGAAGGCGACCTCCTTCGGCATCGTCAGGTTGTCGTTCTTCCTGTCGGTCTCGCGACCGTTCGAACAGTAAATGCATGAAAAGGAACAGGACTGGGTCAGGAGAAAATAGGCGGACATCCCGTCTGTCTTGCGGTCCTTCGCATCGGGCAGGACGACGCGGGGGGAGACGGCCGCGTGCCTGTCCGCCGGGATCAGGATGTCGTGGGCAAGGAGAAAATCGACCAGCGCCTCATCCCCGGGGTAATCCTTCAGGATCTCTTTCCTTGTCCGGAGCCTCTGGCTGAGATACCCGACAAAGGCTGCGATGTACCCGCCGCCCTTCCTCACGTACAGGGGCAGCAGGCTTATAAGGCATTCGCCAGGAGAAGTTCATCCGAACCCCGGTCGAGGCGGATGAGATGATCGGTGACCCTTGACGCTGCGGTCTCCATGGCATCTCACCATTTCTCCGCTTCCCGGTTAGCGTACTGGCCGGCAAAAAACCTCATCAGGGTAGGGCCTGCCTGCTCGGTGCGGTAGGTTTTCTCGAGCTGCTTGTTGGCGTGGGCAATCACCCGGTTGAGCTGATGTTGGTCGGCCGGGGAGGCGCCCCTCATCATGCCGACGGCCTTCTTTCGTTCCAGCCGGATGGCGTCAAAGATTGCCTTTCTCCCTTCGAGATCCGCCGATACCTTCTTCAAAATGTTCCCCGCCCCTGTTGCGGCAAGCTCGGTTCCGATCTCGAGGCAGGCCTTCTTCAGCATGGCGGTCCTTGCCTCGGGTGAAAGGAACGCATCCCAAACGAGCCAGCGCGTATCTCCCTCCCTGGGATCGGCGACGGCCTTAGCCGCCGACAGCATGTCCGGCGTTGGCTGGATGGACGTCGGCCCCCGTTCCTTTAAATCCCTGACCATGTAGGCAAACGTTTTCGACGTCGCGGGGTCCTTCAGGTAATTCATCGCTCTTTCGTATGTCTGCGTCTGCCGGGCCACATAGAGAAGCCCGCCCTCCTCGCCGGCGATGAACGTCTTAGAGCCGATCACGACCCCCTTCAACACCGGGTGAGCCGCTCCGATCCGGCCGTAGAGATCCAGGGCGAGCATCCCGTAACCGACGGCGCCGCCCATGCCGCTTGTCTGCTGCGCCACCACGTTCCAGTTGATGGAAGCCTCCGTCGACGGGATCGGGGGGGGAACCTTGATGGTGTCAAGATTCTTTGCAATTTTGTAAATCTGCGGGTTGGATATTTCCTCGGGCCGCCACGCGGGGAGGACGAGGGAATTGGCTGCTGCCGCAGGCCGATGGGCCTCCCGGAGATAGAGGGACACGAGATTTCTCGCCTCGGCCAGGGACACCTTTCGGTTGCCCTCCCAGTTGACGATAACGAGGCAATCCTTGGCCCCCCGCCGGATGTCCTCTTCGCAGAGGCCTATCTTTTTGTTGAGAATGTCGGCTCGCTTGCGCCACTCCTCGGGCGACACGCTCGCCGCGGAGGCCCCCTTTTCCGATTTTGCTTTCATCTCCCGTCCTCGATTGCGTCTCGCCGGTCAGTCGGGCTACCTGCTTGTGACCTGGGTGCAGCTTACGCAGCTGGAGGTGCATCCCGACGAGCAGCTGGACGTACAGCCCGATGTGCAGCCGGACGTACAGCTCGACGTGCAGCCGGAGGTGCAGTGAGTCGTACAGCCGGTGCAGGTCTGGCAGGAGCCGCCGCAATAGGCGCACGTGGCGCTCTTGCAGGGGCTGTCCCAATTCTGGGCTTCGGCGCCTCTCTTGAAGAAAACGGACAGGATTTCGTATGCCCCCCGTGATCAGGGCGGCCGAAACGCCGCACTTCTTGATGAAATCCCTTCTGGTCGCTTTACCGGTGTCCTGTTATTTCCCGTCGCTCATATCAACCCTCTGTCTGTGTTGTTTTCCTGTCGGTACAGCGAAGTCTGCCGCCTGTCGCTATTCTCGGTGATCTTTCAGCGCCCTACTTCCCGGCGGGCAGCACCGTGATGAAGTATTCTTCCATCAGCACTTTCGGTTGCAGAAAATGCGGCTTTTCGAATATTTTCACGCTTGCCCGGCCGGGCCTGACGGCCTTCAGCTCCCGGACCATCCTGTTCTCCCTGCCGACCCATCCCGCGGCGGACGTCGTGCTGGAAAAGACGACCCTTCGCAAGCAGTATGGGGGCGGGAAGGTTGATCCGATAATCGCGAAGGACTTCAATGACAAAAACAGGTCCGGATACGAGCTTGAAAGCGCATTTCCCCCCGAAGCAAAGCCGGCACTCAAGATAAGAGATGACCGGAAGGAAGGCTCGACGCTCGGGATCGGGCGCACGCACATTTCCCGTGCGGGGTTCAACAACGAGAGGACTCGGGCCCTGCTCTATGTTGCGCATGTAGAATCCCGACCGAGATCGCACGTCAGCTATTTTGTGACCCTCGAGAAAAAGGGAGACGAATGGATCATCGCAGGCACTGAACTGGCCGGCAGCTACTGACCCCATTTATGTTACTGGAATTGCCATGAAATCTGCGGCTTGACTTTCCCGATGCCCCTTGGGATCATAGAGGCAACCAAGTTGAGGGAGGATGGAGTGAGCGCTGGTGAGCAACCGGCAGGTTACGGGGTGTAATCCCGGGCCGCCTGTCTTTCCCTTCCATCTCCGGGATACGTCCCGACCGTAACCTTCTCGAGCAACTTCCTGCAGCCAAAACCGGACGGCACCCGTGCGCCCGCCCGGCAGGGGCTGCTGTTTCCCGATCCACCAGGTGCCGCATCCGGCGAAAACCCGTTCCCGATCCGTTCTACCGGGGAGGAGTATGCCATGATCACAAAACTGGTCCTGATTTTCTTCGCGGGCTTTGTCATCGACCTGCTCATCACCAAGTACACGAGCGACGTGGCACAGAGGCGCGTCTGGCGCGCCACAGTGCTCAGCGGGCTCATCACGGTCGCCAACTTCCTGCTGCTCACGGTGATCCTGAAGGACAGTGCCATGGACGGCGTCTTCAGCATCCTGGCCTTCGCCGGGGGCAACAGCCTGGGGACCTTCTTCGCCATGAGGAAAGCCTGAGCAAAAATCCCTTTGCATCGCCTCTCGCTGTGATAAGATGACACCGTCGGCGCCGCGTACAGGGCTCCGCGACTGACAGGGGGTAATCTTATGTGGAAGTTCTCTGTCCTTTTCTCTCTCGCGTTGCTGGCACTCGCCTGCGGCACGGCCATGGCCCAGGCTCCGGACGATCCCGGCACGCGGAAACCATCCATCACCGTGACGGGCACGGGGGAGGCCCACGCCCAGCCCGACTTCGCCCAGATCCAGGTTGGGGTCGTCACCGAGGCGGCCACGGCGGCCGAAGCACTCAAGAGGAACAACGAGGCTATGAGCCAGCTCATCGTCCTGATCCGCACGCGGGGCATCGAGGACAGGGACGTGCAGACGACCCTGTTCCACGTCGCGCCGCGCTACAAGTACGACAAGGAGCAGCGGGAGCCCCCGAAGATCGCCGGCTACCAGGTCACGAACGAGGTGCAGGTGAAGGTCCGCGACATGACCCGTCTCGGGGCGTTCCTCGACGAGACGGTCTCCGCGGGGGCAAACCAGGTCCGGGGGGTGAGCTTCGGCGTTGCCGAGCCCGCCAGGCTCACGGACGAGGCCCGAAGGAAGGCCATGGCCGACGCGCAGAGGCGCGCCCGGGTCTACGCGGAGGCGGCGGGGGTGAAGATCGGAAAGCCACTGAAGATCTCCGAGCAGGCAGGGGGGCGCCCGGGCCCCTACCCGGTTGCGCGCATGGAGGCCGGCGCGGTATCCACTGTGCCCGTCGCGCCGGGCGAGCAGACCTTCACCGTAAACGTCTCCGTGAGCTACGCCATCTTCGAAGCAGAGTGAGTGACGAAGCTGACGTTACCCCTCCGTCCGAGGCCCTATACGCAGGGGTTTGAGGGGAAAAGGCAACAGCCCGGCAAGGCCTGACCCCAGAGGTTGGTATGCCGCAGAAGATCCGAATCATCGCCGGTCCCGTCGTGGTTCAGGCGGAGCTTGCCGACACGGAGTGCGCCCGGGCCGTCGCCGCGAAACTTCCTATCGAGACCGTTCCGAGCGAGTGGGGCGACGAGTTCTACTTCACCATCCCCGTGAAGCTGCCCCTTGACGCCACGGCCACGGGGGAGGTGAAAATCGGCGACATCGGCTACTGGCCGCCGGGCACCGCGCTGGCCATTTTTTTCGGCCGCACGCCCATGAGCACGGGGCCGGCCCCGGTGCCGGCAAGCGAGGTGAACCTTGTCGGCCGGATCACCTCCGATGCGTTAATCCTGAAAAAGGCCAAGGGGGCCTCGAGCATCCGTATTGAAAAGGAGTGAACCCGTGAAGAAAGTCGCCTTGCCCGTCCTGATCCTTCTTGCCCTCACCCTCATCGGCTGCGGGGCCGCCAAGCGGCCCGTCCTGTACCCGAACAGCCATCTGAAGACAGTCGGCACAGCCCAGGGCGAGCGCGACATCGACGATTGCATGCAGATGGCCGAGACCTACGTGAAGAAGAACCAGGAGTCCAAGGTGGCCGAAGGGGCCGTGAAGGGCGGCGCCATCGGGGCGGCCACCGGGGCGGCCGTCGGCGCCGTGACGGGCAACTTCGGCAGGGGCCTTGCGGCGGGCGCGGCAGGAGGCGCGGCAGGGGGCGCCACGCACGGGCTGTTCAAGGCGGCAGAGCCAAGCCCCGTGTACAAGAACTTCGTCAACAAGTGCCTCAGGGACAAGGGCTACGAGCCCATGGGGTGGCAGTAGGGGCGGGCGCCTGGCTCCGCCTTGCCCTCTCGCCTTCTTCCCTTCGTCTGGCTGGTCGGATGCGACCCGGTCACCTGCCTGTCACAGGTATGGGAAGATTCCTTCAATAACTTTCTCAAAGTTCTTCTTCACGTTCGCCCTGCCCGTGACCATACCCATGTGGCCGGGCAGAAGGTATTCCACGTCGAGCTTCGACAGGCTCCGAATGCTCTCCTTGAGAAGCTTGCTGTCGCCGCCGGGGAAATCGGAGCGGCCCACGTTCATCTGGAAGATCACGTCGCCCGGGAAGAGGGCCTTTTTCGCCGGCCAGTAAAGGCCGATGGAACCCGGCGAGTGGCCGGGAACGATAGAAATCTGGAAGGTCTCCCTGCCGAGCTGCACCTCCCCCTCTTTCAGGGGCAGGTTCACGTCCACGACGGGGGCCTTGAGGCCGAAGAGTTGATAGAGATACGCGCCGGGGCCTTTCATGAACTCCAGCTCGATCTCCGAGAGGGCGATCTTCACCTGCGAGCTGTCGAAGAGCGCCGAGGCCTCGTAGTGGTCGGGGTGCGAGTGGGTGTTGATGACGAACTGGATGTCCTCCTTCCTGATCCCGTCCTTGGACATGCGCTTGAGCAGGTCGGGCAGGTGAGCGCTCAGGCCCGGGTCGACGAGCGCCCCCACGGTGCCGCCGATGAAGAAGCTGTTGCAGTTGTTCTCGAAGTAGTTCGTCCACTCGTAGACGTAGAGGTTCTCGGCAAGCTTCATGGCATCTCCTTTTCGCGGGCGGTGTCATGCGGTCGTCCAGTCTATAGCCGATAGGGGAGCCGAAGACAAGGTCATTCTCCACAATCCCGTTGCGCCCGGCGGAGTTCTGTGATTAGCAGGGTGGGGAATAAAAAATCCCCTGTTTTCACCCTCACCCTGGCCCCGTTCGGCAGGCTCACGGCCCTGATTCATTCGAAGGGCTCTCCCGTCAAGGGAAAGGGAACTGGATGGGAAGGGGATTCTCAGAAGGAACGCTGCCGATGGAGCGACAGACGAAGGCCTATCTCTGCGCCGCGGCGACGGTGCTGCTCTGGTCGACGGTGGCATCGGCCTTCAAGCTGACGCTCGGGCACATGGGATTCCTGGAGATGCTTCTGGGGGCATCCGTCGTGTCGCTTGCGGCCCTCTTCGTCATCGTGCTCGCCCAGGGCAAGCTGGCCGCTATCACACATGCCTCAAGGAAAGACCTCGCACGCTCGGCCGCTCTGGGGTTTCTCAACCCTTTCCTCTACTACGTGATCCTCTTCAAGGCCTACTCCGTGCTGCCCGCGCAGGAAGCCCAGCCCCTGAACTGGACCTGGCCGATCATGCTGGTGCTGCTTTCCATCGCGATCCTGAAGCAGCCGATCCGCTGGGTGAGCGTCCTGGCCATCGTGATCAGCTTCTCGGGCGTCCTCGTCATCTCCACCCACGGCGACGTACTGGCCCTCCGATTCACGAACCTGCCCGGGGCGCTCCTGGCGCTCGGCAGCTCCGTCATCTGGGCCCTCTTCTGGATCTACAACGTGAAGGACCCTCGCGACGAGATCGTGAAGCTCTTCCTCAACTTCGTCTTCGGGTGGATCTTCACCCTCTCTGCGGTCCTTCTTTTCGGGGACCTCCGGGTCCCGCCGATGGCGGGCCTTTTGGGTATTCTCTGGATCGGGCTCTTCGAGATGGGGATCACCTTCGTCACCTGGCTCAAGGCGCTTCAGCTCTCGCGCACGACGGCGCAGGTGAGCAACCTCGTATACGCCGCGCCCTTCCTGTCGCTGTTTCTCATTCACTGCATCGTCGGCGAGGAGATCCTGCCGTCCACGGTGGTGGGACTTGTGCTCATCGTGGCGGGGGTGATCGTGCAACAGTATGCAAGCCGCCCACAAGGAGCGTGACCGATGCCAGACCCCTTTGACGACATCCGCAGGATCCTGCTCGATGAAGGCGCCGCCCTAGCGGGGTTTGCCGACATGGCGGCCGTTCCCGGCGAAGAGCGAAAGGGGCTGCCCCGGGCGATTTCGATTGCAGCGGCCCTGAACCCCTCGATCGTCGCCCGGATCGC
>MVQS01000354.1 GCA_002067855.1 Syntrophaceae bacterium PtaB.Bin038 | reverse complement strand
GAGATCGGCATGGCCCTGGACCACGGCCACCCGGTCTACTTCATCCTCTTCTACACGGAGCCCATGCCCGGCCAGCGGCTCCAGCACGTGGTCGAGGCCGAGGAGCGCTTCATCGAGGAGGTCTGCCGCAGGCACCCCGAGTCGGGCAACCCCGCCGTCATGGGCAACTGCCAGGCGGGCTGGGCCTCGGCCCTGCTGTGCGCCGACCGGCCCGACATCGCGGGGCCGCTCATCCTGAACGGGGCCCCCATGTCCTACTGGGCCGGCGTGTCGGGCGTCAACCCCATGCGCTACAAGGGGGGGATGCTGGGCGGCGTCTGGCTCACCTCGCTGCTCTGCGACCTGGGCAACGGCAAGTTCGACGGGGCGAACCTCGTCTGGAACTTCGAGTCCCTCAACCCGGCCAACACGTACTGGACGAAGAACTACAGGGTCTACGCCGAGATCGACACGGAGGAGGAGCGGTTCCTCAACTTCGAGAAGTGGTGGGGCGGCTTCTACATGATGAACGCCGAGGAGATCCACTTCATCGTGAGCAACCTCTTCGTGGGCAACAAGCTCGAGCAGGGCAAGCTGGAGCTGCACGAGGGCGAGCCCCTGAGCCTCAAGAACATCCAGAGCCCCATCCTGGTCTTCGCCTCGAAGGGGGACAACATCACCCCGCCCCAGCAGGCCCTCGAGTGGATCCCCCGGGTGTACCGCTCCCTCGACGAGATCCGGGGGCTCGGCCAGGTGATCGTCTACATCATCCACGAGAACATCGGGCACCTGGGCATCTTCGTCGCGGCCGGCGTGGCGAAGAAGGAGCACAAGGAGATCATCCGCAGCTCCGAGATGATCGACTTCCTCCCGCCGGGCCTCTACGAGATGGTCATCGAGGGCGACCCGGCGAAGGGCGACTTCACGACGCGATTCGAGGAGAGGACCCTGGAGGACATCCGCGCCCTCGGCGACTCCGCGGAGACGGAGGAGGACTTCAGCATCGTGGCGCAGGTCTCCGAGTTCAACGACCGGATGTACCGGAGTTTCCTGAGCCCCTGGGTGAAGGCCTGCACCACCGAGCTCTCCGCCGAAATGATGCGCTGGCTCCACCCCCTGCGGGTCCAGCGATACGCGATCTCCGACATGAACCCGCTGCTCCGCCACCTCGGCGCGGCGGCGGCGCAGGCCCGGGCCCACCGGAGGCCCGCGCGCGCGGGAAACCCCTTGAGCGCCTTCGAGAGAGCCCTGTCGGGCTTCGTCGAGGACTGGCTCGACTACTACCGCGACTGCCGCGACCGCGCCCATGAGGCCCTCTTCCGCGCGGTCTACGGCCACGAGGCCCTTCAATACTCTTCCCTCGCGGCGGGGACGATCAAGGCCCTCACGGGGGAGAAGGGGGTCGAGATGTCCTGGGAGGGCTACGAAGCCTGGCTGCGTGAGAGATGGATCGACGCCGCGGACAGGGGGGGGCATGCCGAGGGGCTCGTCCGGACCATGATCGCCATGGCCCGGGTGGGCGGCGTCATCGGCCGCAGGCATTACGCCGTCGCGGAGGAGATCGCCAAGACCCACAGGGTCCTCCGGAAGATCCGGCCCTCCGCCTTCCGCCGCATGGTGAAGGAGCAGTACTGCATCCTGGCGGCCGACGAGGATCGTGCGCTGGAGGCCCTCTCCGGGCTCATCCCCGGCGAACACGACCGCGACGAGGCCCTGGCCCTGGCCCGGCGCATCGCCCTGGCCGACGGGTCCTACCGGGAACCGGAAAAGGCCATGCTCGCGAGGATCGCCCGCGGTCTCGGGATCGACCGGGCGGAGCCGGAGGAGAATAAACTCTTGAAATTCCGGGGAGAGAGCCGTATGTAGAAGAAAAAAAGGAGGGCCCGGGGATGTTCAAGATCGCGAAACTCAAGCAGCTGACCTTCATCCTGCCCAACCGCGTGGGACTTCTGTCCGAGGTCACCACGTTCCTGGCAAACGGGAGGATCAACATCGAGGCCCTCTGCGCCTACGGACGGGGCCCGGACGGCGTCTTCATGATCGTGACGGACAACAAC
Organism: Syntrophaceae bacterium PtaB.Bin038; assembly: GCA_002067855.1. Taxonomy (GTDB): domain Bacteria; phylum Desulfobacterota; class Syntrophia; order Syntrophales; family UBA2192; genus UBA2192. The sequence goes on along the minus strand of MVQS01000354.1, from coordinate 3,306 downwards.
GCCAAGGCGAAGAAGATCCTCACCCAGATGGGCGCCGACGTGAAGGTGGAGGAGATCATCGCCGTGGAGCTGCCCAACAGGCCGGGGCAGCTGCAGAAGGTGGCCAAGAAGGCCTCCGATGCCCTCGTCGACATCCACTATGTCTATACAAGCCCCGCCAGGGGCAGGATGACCGTCGTGTTCAAGACGGCCGACGACAGGAAGGTCCTCAAGGCCCTGAAGAAATAGGCGCCGGACGTTTCGCGCGGACAGGCAAGGCGCAGCGAAGGCCGCTGCGCCTTTTTTTTGCCTTCCGCCCTTGCCACGGACCCGCCGTTTGTGGCATGAACGGGTGTCGGTATTTCGGGAAACGAAAGGCGGGATTATGAAAACGGCTGACCTGTTCAGGCTCGACGGCAAGGTGGCCCTGGTCACGGGAGGGGGCCGGGGGATCGGCAAGTTCATCGCCACGGGGCTGGCCGAGGCGGGGGCGAACCTCGTGCTCGCCTCGCGCAAGCTGAAAAACCTGGAGGCCGCGGCCGGCGAACTCCGGCAGGCCTGCGGCGTGGAGGTCCTGCCTGTGGCCTGCGACGTGGCGAAGGAAGAGGACCTCGACGCCCTCGTGAAGGCGGCCCTGGAGAGGTTCGGCCGCATCGACATCCTGGCGAACAACGCGGGGGCCACCTGGGGCGCCCCGACCCTGAAGTTCCCCCTGGAGCAGTGGGACCGGATATTCAACGTGAACGTCCGCGGCGTCTGGATCCTGACGCAGAAGGTGGCCGGGGTCATGAAGGCGCAGGGCGGCGGCACCGTCATCAACATCTCGTCCATCATGGCGTTCCGGGGCTCCGAGGAGGCCCTGCACCCCGCCGTCCCCTACAACTCCACGAAGGCGGCGATCAACGCCCTCACCATGAACCTCGCCGTCAAGCTCGCGCCGTTCAGGATCCGCGTCAACGCCATCGCGCCGGGCTTTTTCCGCACCGACATGATGGCCTACATCGAGACGCCCGAGTTCAAGGAATCCTACGACAGGGCGATGGAGCTCGTCCCCATGAGGCGCTTCGGGGACGCGGACGACATGAAGGGCGTGGCCGTCTTCCTGGCCTCGGACGCCTCGGCCTACATGACGGGCCACGTGCTCGTCAACGACGGGGGGTTCCTGGCGAAGTGAAGGGAAGCGGGTCGAGGGGTGAGGGGAAAAAGAACGCATGGAGCGGGCAGCGTGTGAACCGGGCGCTCTCGAACTCCGTCACGGTTTTTCCCTGACGGCCCCGGCTTCCTCGGGCGTTCTTTCGCGGACGTCCTTTCGCCAGGGGTTCTCGAAGGCCACGCAGCCCTCGCCCGCCCGGAGCTCCCGCTTCACGAAGTCGGCGATGCCGCTCGACGGCATCATGAGGCGGCAGACGTAGCGCCCGCCCGTCCACTCGAGCTCCGGGCACAGCCCGCCCTGCGCCCCGGGGTGCCGTGCCACCCCGAAGGTGCACCGCTGGTTCACGCAGCAGAAGCCGCACCCGACGCAGCGCCACACCTTCCGGTCCTCGATCAGCACGGCATTTTCTCCTCCCGTTTCGGGCCGTCTCCTATCCCCGGCCCCACCAGAAGACCCGGACGGGGTCTTCATCGACCTCTCTGAGCAGGAACTCGAAATCCGCTCTCGGCTTGAGGTAGTAGGCATGCCACGCCGATTCGGAGTCGGCGTAGTAGAGCTTCCACTTCTTCGTCCCCGTGTCGAACCGGAACCGGGCCATGTCCAGGCGGACCCACCTGTCCGGGTTCAGCAGGCCGCGGCGCTCCTCGAAGAGCGTCACGCAGTCGCCCTCGACGGCATACCCCAGGCGCACCCGATGGACGAGCGCCTCGTGGACCCGGCCCGCGCAGTACTCGCCGAGCTTCCGCTGGACCAGCCGGAGGGTGAATTCCGAAAGCGCCATGATTTCGTGCCTCTTGCATTCTATATCACAAATCCCCCGGGTCGGGAACGGCGGTCCCGGGGGCAGAATTTCCTTGTCAAAAAGGTGTTGAATTGTTTACCATCGAGCAGATTTGCATCGGGGGATCGATGGATGGAAAACAACACCAGGAACATTTCCGACTACACCAAGTTCATCGTCGATCTGCGCCGCCATATGTGGATGGCGGGCATCGAAATGGAGCTCAGGCGGCTCATCTGGCAGATCGCCATCACAGGGAAATACATCTCGGCGAAGATCCATGAATCGAACCGCAAGCTGGCGGGGCTGCGCAACATCCACGGCGACGAGCAGCTCGCCCTCGACAAGAGCGCGGACATCATCCTGCAGAACCAGCTCCAGTACTCGGGGTTCGTGAAGACCTACTGCTCCGAGGAGCTGGACCGCATCGTGCCCTACGAGGCCCCCTCCAGCAAGTACCACGTCACGGCCGACCCCCTCGACGGCTCCTCTCTCGTGGACACGAACCTCGCGATCGGGACGATCATCGGCATCCACAAGGACTCGCCGCTGGCCGCCGAGGGCCGCAAGACCATGGTGGGCGCCATGTACATCACCTACGGGCCCCTCATCACGATGGTCTACTCGGCCGGCAAGGGGACCCACGAGTTCGTCCTCAACCGCGAGGGGGAATACGTCCTGTCGGAGGAGAACATCACCCTCGAAGAGAAGGGCTCCATTTACAGCCTGGGCGGCCTCCGAAAGGACTGGTTCTCCGGGCACCTGAAGTTCGTCGAGACCCTCGAGGGCGAGGGGTACAAGCTGCGCTACAGCGGGGGCTTCGTCCCCGACATCAACCAGATCCTCATCAAGCGCGGCGGGGTCTTCACCTACCCCGGCACGAAAAAAGATCCCAAGGGCAAGCTCCGCCTGATTTTCGAGCTGCAGCCGATGGCCTTCCTGACCGAGCAGGCAGGCGGCCTGGCGACGGACGGCAAGCAGGACATCCTGGCCATCAAGCCCGACGGCCTCAACCACCGGGCGCCGATCTACATCGGAAGCCGCTACGAGGTGGAAAAGGCGCGGGAGTTCCTGTCCTGAACGACTCAACGCGGGGGGGACCATGATCTTCAGCAGCACCGACCAGCTCAAGAAGGCAATCGACGGGATTCTCAGGATCGAGGGCGACAGCGTGCGGGTCCTCGACGAGAAGAAGCTGCGCGGCTCGCTGGTGGACCACCTGGTCTACTCGGCCGTCCTGTCCGGCGACGCGGGGGTGAGGCAGGCCGCCCGCTGGCTCATCCGGCGCGCGGGCGTCACGCTGGGCGTGCTGCCCTCGTCCATCCAGTCGCTCTACGAGGCCATGGGCCGGGGCGACGTGAAGGGCTTCACCGTGCCGGCCATCAACATCCGG
>MVQS01000353.1 GCA_002067855.1 Syntrophaceae bacterium PtaB.Bin038 | reverse complement strand
ATCGGGGTCTCCTTCTGAGGTCGCTACCTCGTCTGATTACCCCGAAAATGTAAACAACGCTAGCTTAACTCACACGTTATGCATAGAACGAGTCTAAAAGGACGGTTCGGCGGGCAGGGCGGGTTCACCCTGTTCGAGATCATCATGGTGCTCCTGCTCCTGGGGGTTGTCACCTATTTTGCCACAACGAGACTCTTCTCCGACGACGCGCCTACCCAGGCGGCCGAGTTGGAACTCGTCAAGAACCATCTGCGCTACGCCCAGTCGAGGGCCATGAATTCCGATCCCCAGACAGGTTATACTTATGTATATGGGATCAAATTCGGATCCCCCACGCGCTACTGGCTATACAGGGAGCCCGACGAAGACACGATCATCCGATTGCCCGAAGCCGGAACGGATGACGGTGCCAAGGTTCTGAGCGTCGTCCAGGTTACGCCGCCTGATGGCAACAAGATTGCCTTCGATTCTTTCGGCAGCCCCGGCGCCGCGACGATCACCCTGAACACGACCGCTGGCAACATCACCGTCACGAAAAACACCGGCTTTATCCCCTGATCCGCGGGAGGGAGCAGCGACATGGAGAGGAAGACAAGAAAGCCAGACACGCCAGGGCCAGGCATTGGGCGGGGCGGCTTCACCCTGCTGGAGGTGATCGTCGCCGTCGTCGTCGCCGGTATCATGGCGGTTTTCTTGGCCCAGTTCGTCTACACGGGGGTGATTCACAGCGCCGATCCCGTCCGACAATTGCAGGCCATGTACGGCTGGGGATCAGGCGTCCCCGGCGTCACAGGCATCATGGAGACCATGACGGCAAGTTACAAGAACCTTGCCTCCACGCAATACGATTTCCTGGCGATCTTCAAGGACTATGTCGACAACGGAAACAAGACAACGGGAAGACCTACAGGATACCCCTACTTCGGACCCTATGAAACGATCCGAAACGATTACATCGTCTTTGACGGAACTGGCAAGGAGCAACCTGCGGGCCCGACGGAGCGCACCATCCTCAGGGTCACGATCCGCTCCGGCAACCAGACGGCCACTGCCCTGTTCACCCGGTAGCCAAGAGGGGGAAAGCAGATCATGAAGAGCACGAAAGGCTTCACCCTCATCGAGATCATGGTTTCTCTCGTTCTCGTGGGGCTCATTGCGTCGGTGGCCGGCACGTCCGTGCTCGTGGGCATGCAAGGGTACCTTGCGGCGAGGGATAACGACGTGCTCGCGCAGAAGGCGCAGCTTGCCCTGAACCGCCTCCATCGCGAGTTCATCGAGCTCTCCGATGTGAGAGACGCCAGAGAGGACTGTATCCTCTACGAAAGCCCTTACGGGCGGCAGGCCTTGAAGATGGCGGTCGAGACGGATGGGAGGAAGACCATACAGTTCATCCCCGGCGTTACCTCAATCTCCTGCGACCAGCTACCGTCCGGCGACACGCTGATTGACGGGGTGCAGGGCTTCACACTCCTTTACAACCCCTCGGGCGGGATGAGCCTCTGGAGCGTCGGGCAGGATATCCGGAACCTCTATGCTCTGAACGCCCGATTGGTGATGAAGCGGTCCGGCACCGAGACGGGGCTTTCCTTCTCGATGACCGTTAGCCCGCGCAACAACAAAAACGCCGGAGGGGAGCGGGTTCCGACCCCCGATGACATGCCTCCTGCTTATGAGGGGAAGACTTGCTTCGTGGCGACGGCGGCCTGGGGTGACCGGGATCACCCCATGGTGGTTTTCTTCAGGCAGTTCAGGGACCGGTTCCTGCTGGGGACAGTGCCGGGCGACGCGTTGATCCGGCTCTACTGGCGCGTGGGACCCTTGCTGGCCGCTGCCATCGAGGACAGCCCCCCGGCCCGCTTTGCCGTTCGGGCGGCGATGATCCCCTTGGCCGGTGCGGCGCTGCTGTTGCTCTATCACCCCGTTCTTCCCGTTCTGGCGCTGATCGTGTCTTGGTGCGGCGCCCGGTTCCTCTGCAGACGGTTGAGACGAAAACCCCGGCCCGGCTTGCAATCGCCGGCAGGCCAGCGCGGGGCAATCCTGTTGACCCTGATCGCCATGATGGTGATCTTCTCCGCCCTCGGCGCTTACATGATCAGCATGTTCGGGTCATCCTCCCTGGGCCAGGCTGTCGGAAGCAACATCATGCGGGCATATTACCTGGCCGAATCGGGGTTCCGTTACGCGGCGAGTGTGTACATCAATGCAGCAGATGAGAGCGCCCGCGAGACCCTGATGGAGGCCATGCGCAACCGGGAATACACCCTGGCAGGCAACGAGGGCCGCTTCCAGCTCGGTGTTTACCCCTACTACTTCAAGTCGACGAAGCCCCCGGACAAAGATCAGATGGAAGCCAAGGTCTACGGGAACATCCCCGTCGAGATTGGAGACATGAACAGCCCGGCTACGGCCGTGTGGATGAAGGTTCAAAAACCAGGCGGCGATATCACCTTCAACCGTGTTTATCTCACTCGCGCCGCAGTGTCGGACAACGCGGTGATCTTCAAGCAGGTCGCTGCCAGCGGGACCACACCAGTAGACTGGGGGTCGGGGTACTGGGACTCCGCCACGAACAGGGGCTCCACCTTGACCCCCGCCTGTATCCCCGATCCCAACAAATTGGTTCTAATTGCAGACAGCGGTGGATATGATCTCGCCTATGCTTACGGGACGGGAGCTCTTGCCTTTCCCAGGAGAAACGGTGTCTTTGCGGTCCGGTTCCAGGGAGAACCGCGTCCCCGGATCCTGTCATACCGGGAGAGAGACGATGATCAACGGCGTTTCAAGGGCATCGCCGACACGTCAGGCAAAAGCCTTCCCACGACGGTTCCCGTGGTGGATCCGGGGGCGACACCGCCGTATAATCAGCAGAGTTTTATCGAGCTGACAAAGTTCGTGCGGCTCGAATCCACGGGCATCATCGGCGAGGGCGTCACGGCCATAAAACGCACGGTCACCTACGAGACCCCCATCGGGTACGTGACCGTGACAGCTCCCAAAACGGAAATGAAGGAACAGTTCGGCACCGGCCTGGCAAACTGGTTCACAGGCTCGGAGCCCAGCCACATCGGCACCCAGGCCGTCGAAGGGGGCGCCCTGAGGCTCACCGGTGCGGCGACGACGAACGTCATGCCCGCCTCGTCCTGCTTGCTCTTCCGGGAGAACCAGATCGCCCTCGACTGGCGAAAGGCCTTCTCCGCCTCTGGGGCTTACGAGAATTTCAGTACGGAGTGGCGGCGCGCCGGGAACTTTCTCAGCTACGACGTGCAGGCGAAGCTGTTCCTCGATTCCACGAACACCATCTACGCCGGGGGCCTCTCCTTCCGGCTCGACGAGCAGGGAAACAGCCTCGGGCTGTCCATCGTTCGGGCCAGTCCTAACCCGTCTCCAGGATGTGACGCGGACGGCATCCCCGACAACCTCACGACGGCGTTCCACGATTCGACGTTCCCGAATTCATTTACCGTGCTTTACAGTCCGTATGCCTACCTGGTTCTCTGGATGAAAGAGACGGCGAAGACGGAGCAGAACATCGTAACCCTTCCGAGCCCGCATCTGGATCCGGAATCTACGAGTTATCTCGATCCTCCCCCCTCCGGTACGGGAACGAGGGCGATCCTGCTCGGCGACTGCTCCTTCTGGAGGTCGGGCGCCCGGGTGCGGTTCTACAATACCGGAGGCTCTCTCCCGACCGGGATCGAGGCCGGCAAGGACTACTACATCCGCGTGATCTTTTACAACACCAAGCGGTACGTCTACCTCTTCGACACCTACGCGAGGGCCATGGGCCTGGGCGCATCGCGCTGGGAGGGCCTGCAGGACATCACGTCGGAGGGTTCCGGGGCAAGCAGCATGGCTGCGCAGGACCCGCAATGGCTGCTGCTGGCCTATCGGAGCCTCAATCAATTTCCAAGCAGCGTCGGAGATGTCCTGGAAATCCTGAAGCCCTCGGGAGGGGGGCTGTACGAGCGCTTCCGGGATTGGATGACGCTCAAGGTCAGGGTCATCGAGGCCCCGTCGCTGTCCTTCGTCAATGGGGGCGGCGCCGGACTCGAGATCGTCAGCGGAGATATTCTCTACCAAACACAGGACAACACGGCAGGCGGCGCGGTGGAGGCCATCGCCATGGTGAGGAACGACCCTGTTTACTGGAACTTATCCGTAAACCAGCCGGCGGAGTGGAACTGGGAGGCGGGAACGGCCGCGGGTATCGTCCTGCTCGAGCCCCTTCGGGACGATAAGGGTGTCATCCGTCCCTACCAGGGATTTATCGGCGGAAAGCGTCTCTTCCGGGGCCAGCCGCCCTCAGGCGTGTGGATCGCCACGGTCGGCATACCCGCGACGGTCAGCGGCGAGGGCGTCCCCTTTCGCCAGCGGGACAACTGGGCCCAGGTCTTCGTCGGGGATCCGAACCGCCCGCCCGATCCCGGCGACGACCCACTGGACGTAAAAAGGGCGCAGTCCCCGCGCGACTCCGTCTTCTGGGCGCCCGACCGGGTGGGCTATCCAGGGATCACGACACCCAGCAACGACCGGTTCACCCTGGTCAGGATGGCCGACGACAACGCATACAGGAACCCTTGCTACCTGCGCCGTTTTCTCTCCAGGCAGAACACGGGCGACAGCCGGGGCGATTTCATCCGGATCGGGAAGGTGCAGTACGACGGCCGGCCCTTCTTCAGTACGCCGACTGAAGGGTTGGAGTTTCCGACCAGCCGTCCCGAGGTGGGCCTCCATGCCTACGGTCCCGCTGATTCCATCACGAATTTCTACTTCGACGACTTCGCCGTGCGCTTCGGACCTGTCGGCGGTGTGAGGCCGGGGTTCCTGATGCCCGTTCAACACTAACGGCCCCCCGTTCGATGAAAGCAGAACCCGGCCTCGCCCGGGTTTTCGCTTCTGTGCGATGTCGAAGTTGAGTGCTACGGGCATGGGTGTGAGGGAGTGAAGGGGGAAGGGGTCTTGACCGGTCAGGCTGTTCAAAAAGGGGTAAATGCAAGGCGCCCTGAAAAGATGGACGTTCGGAAGCGATGAAAAGCGGAAGTTGGGCGTGGAATGAAGATTTCTATATCTTGTCCTCTCTTCCTGCCTTCAAAAGCTCAAAGCCGGCAAATGATTGCGGTGCCAACAAGGGATACGCAGCCGGTCAACAGCCTCCAGTTTACGCCTTGGGCCGCCCGAAGTTCGAGATCTGAGCGATGAGTTCGTCGATGGAGGCCGTCTCGTCGATGATCAGGTGGGAGCCGCCTTTTTCGGGATCATCGATGGACTGGCTGTAGAGGTGGTCGAACGCGCCGTCCCTCGACAGGGGCGAGGGGACCCTCTCCCCGTTGCCCCCGCCCGGCGATGCGGATTGGCCCTGCCTGCGGCTTGCTTCGGGACTGACGCCGTTGCGCAGGTCCTGGCCGCCTCCGGCGACCCCCGCGCTGAAGTCCAGGTATGCCTGCGAGCCGTACGCGGGGCTGCCGCGGGCCGGGTCGGGCTTGCGGGGCGATGCAGCGGGACGCGGGCCTGCCGGTTCCCCTTCGACCAGCGGCGAGTGGTACACCTCTTCCTGGGAGGATTCCGCCGAGGGTTTGAAGATGTCCTGGGGGGATGCGAAGGAGCTGACCCTGGCCAGGTATTCCCGGGCGTAGCGCTCGGTGGTGAACATGCCGTCGTTCTTTCCCATCTGGATGGCGCTCTCGATCTGGGGGAACTTGTTTTCCCGGAGGATCCCCTTGACGGACTGGTTGCCGCGCAGGATGGAAAGGACGGGCACGCGGAACCCGATGTCCTCCCTGATGACGAGATGCTGGACCACGAGCCATTGCAGGGTGGAGGCGACCTGATGGCGGATTTCCTCCTGCGCCTCCAGGGGGAAGGAGTTGCACAGCCTGTACAGGGCGTCTTCCGAGTGGGTTGCATGGAGGGTCGCGATGACCAGGTGCCCCGATTCGGCGGCATTGAGCGTGAGCCGCATCACTTCCGGGTCCCTCAACTCCCCCACGACGATCACATCGGGGTCCTCCCGCAGCACGTCGACGAGGCCCTGCTCGAAGGAGGGCATATGGGTGCCGAGTTCTCGCTGCTCGATGAAGGACTTCCTCGAGACGAACCGGTATTCTACGGGGTCTTCGAGGGTCACGATGTGCGCGGCCCGGCTCCGGTTGATCTCGTCGACCAGGGCGGCGATGGTGGTCGACTTTCCGGACCCGGTGGCGCCGCAGATGAGCACGAGGCCCGCACGAAGCTCGGCGATCTGTTTCAGGGAGGGGTGAAGGTTGAGCTTTTCGATGGTCGGCACGGTCCCGGGGAGAAGGCGGATGGCGATGCTGAGACCGCGCGTCGTGTTGAAGACGTTGACCCGGATCCGGATATTCCGGATGGTCATCGCCATGTCGACGGACCAGCGGTTCCTCAGGGTCTGCAGCTGCCTGACCGTGAGGATCTTCTTGACGATCCCGTCGATTTCACCGTGCGTCCAGCGGCCGGAGGTGTCGAAGTGGATCTGGCCGTTTTTGCGGTACACGACCGGATGCCCCCCGGTGATATGCACATCGGAACAGCCCTCCTGAACGGCTGTCACAATGACCTTGCTGAACTTGTTCATCCTTTTGTCCCCCCCCGGACCCGCGAGGAATCAGCGATGTGGATTCCGCTGGAAGGCGCCCAGCTGGAAAAGGATCAAAAGCGCATGGTTCCGGCGGACTGATTACAAGCACGAAGCATGCCACAGGCCCGGGACCGCCTTGAATATAAAAGTAATGATATCAATTTGTTGAATCGTTCTCTCGAGGAAGGCAGGAAAGCGCGGGGTCAAAAAATCGGCAGGCTGTCGCGAAAGTGCAACCGATGCATCAAATATTGTAGATTCACTCTTTGAACTTGCCAGAATCCCTGATTTGGGCGATCAGCTCGTCCACGGTGGCCTTCTCGTCGATCAGGAAGTGCTTGTCTGCGCCATCCTCGGCATGGAGGAAGATGACCGACTTGTCCTCGGCGGGCGATTTTTTCGGCTTCACGGCTGCAGGCTCGGGATCCCCCTCGAGCAGGGGGGAGTGATAGATCACCTCGCGGGAGACCTCTTCCGACGGCTTGAAATTCTCCGCGGGGGGGTAGAAGGATTCCTTCGTGCCCAGATACTCCTTGAGGTACCTCTCCATGGAGAACATGCCGTCGCCCTTCCCGAGCTGGATGGCGCTCTCGATCTGCGGGAGCTTGTTCTCCCGGATCATTCCGCGGATGGAGTTGTTGCCGCGCAGGATGGAGAGCAGCGGCACCCGGAACCCGTGCCGCTCGTGCAATATGAGCTGCTGGACCACGATCCAGGAGAGCGTCGACGCGACCTGGAAGCGGATCTCCTCCTGGGCTTCCAGGGGGAAGGAATTGAACATCCTGTACAGGGCGTCCTCCGCGTTGGTGGCGTGGAGCGAGGCGATCACGAGATGTCCGGACTCCGCTGCGTTGAGGGTCAGCCGCATGACCTCCGGCTCCCGCAGCTCCCCGACGACGATGACGTCGGGGTCTTCCCGGAGAACATCCGTCAGCCCCTTTTCGAAGGAGGGCATGTGCGTGCCGAGCTCCCGCTGTTCCACGAAGGACTGCTTGGATGTAAAGCGGTACTCGATGGGGTCCTCGAGGGTGATGATGTGGGCGGCCCGGTTGCGGTTGATCTCGTCGATGATGGCAGCGATCGTCGTGGACTTGCCCGTGCCCGTGGCGCCGCAGATGAGCACGAGGCCGGATCGAAGCTCCGCGATCTGCTGCAGGGACGGGTGCAGGTTCAGGCGCTGGATCGTGGGAATGACGCCCGGCAGCAGGCGGATGGCCAGGCTCAGCCCCCGCGTTGCGCTGAAGACATTGAGGCGCAGACGCACGTGCTGTATCGTGACGGCCAGGTCGACGGACCACTCCTTGCGCAGGATATGGATCTGGCGAGGCGTGAGCAGCTTCCTCACTAGGGCGTCGACCTCTGCGTGGCTCCACTTGATGGAGCGGTCCTGCTGGATCTGGCCGTTCTTGCGAAACACCACCGGGTGCGCGCCGGTGATGTGGATGTCCGAAACCCCCTCCCGGACAGCCGCAGCGATGACGCCGCTGAATTTTTTCATGTTTCTCCCCGCGGGTCGGGATTGTCCGGCTGAACACGGATCCCGTCGTTCGCCCGGCACAGGATCCCCCTGATTCTATCGTCCCTCGTCCGGCGTCCCTTGAATCCCCGGATTTCGGGATTGGGGAACCAGGTCGCCCCAGGCCCCTTCACAAGCCCTTCGGCGAAACCCTTACAGACCTTTCTTGATCTCCGAAAGGATGACGACGTGCCTCCGCTCCTCGTCGATCACCTGATCGAGCAGGCCCTGGGCGGACGCCGTCACGTATTTTTTCATTTCCGAGTAGTAGAGGACGGAATCCAGCTCGCGGGCGATGGCGAAGTCCAGCGCCGCGACGACATCCTTGATGTCC
>MVQS01000352.1 GCA_002067855.1 Syntrophaceae bacterium PtaB.Bin038 | reverse complement strand
GTCGAGCCGGGCGAAGCGGTACGCGGTGCTCTCCGCGGGGCTCTGCTCGAGGATGAACCGCAGGTTGTGCTTCCGGCCGAGCTTGGCCGCCACTTTCCGGATGTGGCCGAGGACCTTGAACCCGAACCCGAGGGCTTTCTCGTTCTCGTGAAGCTGCACCCCCCGGTGCGCCTGCACGAGTTCGTTCAGGCCCACCATGCCGATGAGGTGGGTGGCGTTCTTGAGCCGCAGGTAGGCCGATCCCTCGCAGTCCATGGACAGCAGCGCCAGGGGGCCGCCGTCGCCGAGTGCCAGCAGTCTTTCGATGAACTGCCGTTTCTGGGCGTGGGCCTTCGCGACGAGTTCCATGCGCTCGGAGATCAGGGAGAAGAGGCGCGTGTCGTCTCCCCCGGAGAGAATTCCCAGCCGCGGCAGGTTCAGCGTCACGTTCTGGATCGAGGCGTAGCGCATCTGCCAGGGCCTTCGTGCGTCCTCCCGGGCCCCGGGATCTCCCTTGAAATCGAGGAGGCAGCATCGCAGGGCCTTGTGCGTCCCGTTGCGGTCGAAAAGGAAATGGGGGTTCCCTTTCTCGGCGGCCGCGTCGCAGACGCGCAGGAGGAACTCCTCGTGGCCGGGCGTTTCGAAAAAATCCTCCGTGATCCTCAGCAGGGGCTTGGGGAAGAAGAAGGGGCTCCCCAGGGCGTCGCCGTCCCGGTAGATCTCGAAGAGGGCCCGGACAAAGCGCTGGGAGGCATTTTCGTAGTCCCCGTACGTCCTGCCCGTGAACTCCCCCCCGGGCCCGATGGCGGGCACGTCCCGCAGGTGCCGGGGGATCTCCCAGCTCACGCCGATCTCCGTGAAGATGGCCTGCCCGCCGCGCGAGACGGCAAGCTGGGAGAACTCGAAGACGAGCATCTGGGCGATCTGCTCGATTTCCCTGTCCGAAAGGCTCTCGAGGTAGGGTGCGAAGAAGACGTTCACCGCGTCCCATCCGATCGTGCCGCAGAAGTTCCCCTGCAGCACGGCGCTGTAGCGAACCATGTGCGCCAGGAGGACCTCGGCGTGCCGGGCGGGTTTCGAGGCCGAGAAGGTGTTGGGCAGCGAGATTCCGAACTTCTTGACGAACTCCAGGGTCTGGCTCGAGCTGTAGGGCCTGTCGACGTATCCCAGGTCGTGCAGGTGGATGTCCCCCCTCGCGTGGGCGTCCCCCACCTCGGGGGAGAATACGCCGTGCAGGGCATACTCCTTCTTGATCCCTTCGGCGAGGATCAGGTTGGAGGCCTCCGGGCCGTGGGGCAGGTTTGCGTTTTCCTTGTTCCGGTGGAGGATGAGCTGGCTGACATCGTAGAGCGGGAAGCCGAGGCGCGTGTGCATGCTCCGGGCCTGCACGAGGCCTCGTTCCATCAGCTTTGCGTCGACGAGTTCGCGGATCAGGGGGGTCGTGAGGTGCGTCAGGCCCGAGGCCATGATCTGCCTTTCCACGTCGAGGCTGATCGCCTCGGCCGTGTCGGCGTCGACGTAGGTCTCCCGCATGAGGGCGTCGACGATGCGCTTGCGGTCCCAGCGGGCGATCTCCTCGTCGGAGGTCCGGACGAAGAGCGTGAGGTCGGTCGTTTCGTTCGCAGCCACGACAGGTCCTTTCGGATGAAGGGATCTTTTTTAACAGCTTGGCTGGGTAGTGTCAATCAAAGGTCCATCCATCGTCTTCCGCATCCGCTGAAGACATGAAAATCCCCCTTTTCCCCCTTTCTGCAAAGTGGGGGAAAAGGGGGATTTTCTCTGATTCCTAAACCCTGAACCCTGCACCCTGGGCCCTAGACGGGCTTTTGTCCGTCAGATGTTTGTCCTGGATTGGCCCGACGGCGACCCCAGCGCCTTCTCGGCCGCCCCGGCGAGGGCCTCGTCGAGGTCGTGGGTCAGGGAGAACACCCGAAAGTGAACCACCCGAGCCGGAATGAACCGGTAGAGATCCACGAGGGGCTCCGGCGAGGTGATCCCTGTGGAGGGGTTGTAGATGTTGATCCGCTTGCTTTCCTCCGTGATGGGGTTGAGCGGCCTCGGGTCCTGCGTCGCGAGGTCGACGCGGAAGGGTTTTCTCCGCAGCCCCCGGGGCAGCTGCCTGCGGATCTCGTCCTCGTAGTCCCGTTCGCTCGAGAAGCGGATGCCGCGCGGCAGCTCGTCGACGGACAGCTCCGTGACGAAGGACATCTTCCACTTGACCTCGCGGTTGTGCAGCTTCTCCCACTCCCGTCCGAGTTTCCGTTTCAACGGGTCCCTGTCTCGCGGCCATCGCTGGACGTCGCGGAACAGGGTCCACTCGTCGCACTCGAGATAGTCGTCGAGGGCCTTCGAGGGGTCCCCGGGGAGCAGGAGGTTCATCGTGTCGCGGAAGATCTCCTGCAGGTGCAAATCGAGGGCCCGCGTGGTGCGGTGGTAGTATACGTTTCGGTAGAGGTTGAGCCTCGCGTTGAGAAAGCGCGACAGGGCCGAGATGCCCGCCTGGTGCAGGGTGATCCCCTGCTCGGTGAAGAACGTGTAGAAGCGCAGGCGCGAGATGTCGACCATGTCCAGGGAAAAACCCGTCATGAAGGCATCGCGCTGGACGTAGTCGAGATTGTCCGCCGTGTAGATCCCCGAGAAGAGCTGCCGCAGCAACTCGAGCCACCGGGGGTGCTTCCCGCCGCGCTCCCCGGGCATCTTGATGAGGTAGGCGACGTGGGCCGGGTCGATGGTCTCGCCCTTCGCGAAGGGTCCCGTGGGGCTGCGCCGCAGGGCGGCAATCGTGCGGGCCAGCTTCCTCGTGATGATCTTCTGCCCCAGGTCCTCGTGGGTCAGGCCGTACCGGTCGAGGAAGTGATCGTCGAAAAAATGGCCGAAGGGACCGTGTCCCACGTCGTGCAAAAGTCCCGCGAGCCGGGCCAGCTCTTCGACGAAGTTGGCCGAGGGGGCGTCGGGGCACACGCCCTTGAGGCTGGGGTAGAGGTGCCGGGCGAACTCGCCCGCCATGTGCATGGTGCCCAGGGAGTGCTGGAACCGGCTGTGCTCGGCTGCGGGGTAGACCCAGCGGGCGCTCTGGAGCTGGTGGATTCGCCTGAGGCGCTGGAGCCAGGGCGTGTCGAGAAGGTCCTTCTCCGTCTTTTCCCCGGGACAGGCCGGGTCGGGCACGGTGAACCAGGCGTACTGGTGGATGGGGTCGGCGATGAGCGCCTTGCCGGTGTAAATCTTCGCAAACTCGGGAGCCCTGTGACCCATGGCTTTTTCTATCGGAAATCGGCCGATTCTTCAACGAATTATCGGGACGGGATGGGAAAAGGCTTCTATTGCGTTGACTTGTTTGATAAATAGTGCAGAGGGGTATGCCACGGGGGAGACGGCGGGATGAGCAACAACCTGAAAAACGCCCTCGTCATCATCGCGGCCCTGATCGCGGTCGGGTCGGTGGGGTTTCACGCCATTGAGGGATGGGACCTGCTGGAGTCCGTGTATATGACGGTCATGACCCTCACCACCGTCGGCTACGGAGACTTTGCGCCGCAGAGCCGCACCGGCATG
>MVQS01000351.1 GCA_002067855.1 Syntrophaceae bacterium PtaB.Bin038 | reverse complement strand
GCCACGGCGATGCTGATCTTCGGCGAGGAGGGCAAGTGCGTGGGCGAGCTCCTGGGCAAGGAGCGCGACGGCATGAAGATCATGTTCCACCTCATGAACGAGGCGCGCCTCGAGGTGGGGCTCCAGGGGCTCGGGACGGCCACGGCCGCCTACGAGCACGCCGTGGAGTACGCCAAGCAGAGACTGCAGGGCTCCGAGATCTTCGAGTTCAAGAACCCGGCGGCCCCCCAGGTCCCCATCATCCGTCACCCCGACATCCGGCGCCAGCTGCTGTGGATGAAGGCCCACGTCGAGGGATGCCGTGCGCTGCTGTACTACGCGAGCTACTGCCAGGACATGATGGAGGCCGCCCCGAGCAAGGAGGAGCGGCAGATGTGGGCCAACCGCGCCGACCTTCTCATCCCCGTCTGCAAGGCCTACGTCACGAACCGGGCCCTCGACGTCTGCTCCGTGGCCATCGACGTCTACGGCGGCTACGGCTACTGCTCGGAGTACCCCATGGAGCAGTACATGCGCGACTGCAAGATCACCCAGATCTACGAGGGGACCAACGGCATCCAGGCCCTCGACCTCGTGGGCCGCAAGCTCGGGATGAAGAAGGGCATGCACCTGCTGGCCATCGCCAAGGAGATGGACGCCGACATCGCGAGGCTGCGCGAGGAGCTACCGGAGCTGTCCGCCTACGTCAACTACCTGGCCGAGGCGAAGAACGCCCTGACGGATCTCACCATCCAGTTCTTCAAGCTCGGCAGGAGCGCGAGCTTCCTCGTCCCGATCCTCTACGCCAGCCCGTACCTGAACCTCTTCGGGGACGTGGCCGTGGGATACCTGCTCATGCAGGCCGCGGGCATCGCCCAGAAGAAGCTCAACGCCATCTACGCCGAGGCGGGCGCCAAGGGATCCAAGGCCAAGCAGCGGGCCCTCGTGCACACGAACGCGGAGGTGGCTTTCTACCAGGGCAAGATCGCGGCGGCCAAGTTCTTCGCCGTCAACGTCCTGACCTCCGTTCGGGGCCGGGCAGAGGGGATCAAGGCGGGCGACCGCACCCCCATCGAGATCGCCGACGAGAGCTTCGCGATCTAGGGCAGGGTATAGGGTACAGGGTACAGGGCTGAAGGTACTGAAGAATTTTATAAAAGGAATCTGCTTCTTTCCCGAACCCCGAACCCCGACACCCCTTCTTTCGAACAATAGACGAAACAGACGACACATCGGAGGAGGAAACCATGTCGTTTCAGATCAAAAAAGCAGCCGTTTTAGGCGCGGGGGTCATGGGGGCGAACATCGCGGCCCAGCTGGCCAATGCGGGGATCCAGTGCCTGCTCCTCGACATCGTTCCCCCGGAGCTGACCGAGGCGGACAAGGCAAAGGGACTGACGAAGGAGAGCCCGGCATGGCGCAACAGCTTCGCCATCCGCGGCCTCGAGGGGGCGACCAAGGCCAAACCCGCCAGCTTCTACACGAAGCGCAACGCGGAGATGATCACGCCGGGCAACTTCGAGGACAACCTCTCGTGGCTCGCGGGCGTGGATCTCGTCATCGAGGCTGTCATCGAGAACCTCAAGATCAAGCAGGACCTCTTCGCGAAGGTGGAGAAGGCCGTGAAGCCCCACTGCATCGTGGCCACCAACACCTCGGGCATCCGGATCGGCGAGATCTCGGCGAACCTGGGCAAGAGCCTCAAGGAACGGTTCCTGGGCATCCACTTCTTCAACCCGCCGCGGTACATGAAGCTCGTCGAGGTCATCCCCGGCGAGGAGACGAAGAAGGAGGTCGTCGAGTACGTGACCCGCTTCTGCGAGGACGTGCTCGGCAAGGGCGTCGTCGTCTGCAAGGACGTGCCCAACTTCATCGCCAACCGCATCGGCGTCTTCGACATGTCCAACGCCATGAACCTCATGCTCGCCAAGGGCATGAGGGTCGAGGACATCGACGCCATCATCAGCGCCCCCCTCGGGCGGCCCCGTTCGGCCATCTTCGGGACGATCGACCTCGTGGGCCTCGACACGGCGTACCACGTCATGACGAACCTCTACGAGGCCCTGCCCAAGGACGAGAGCCGCGACCTCTTCATCCCGCCCGACTTCGTCAAGGCCATGATCCAGAAGAAGTGGCTCGGCAACAAGACGAAGGGCGGATTCTACAAGAAGACCAAGGACGCCAAGGGCAAGAAGCTCAAGCTCGCGATCGACGTGAAGACCCTGGACTACGTACCCGCCGACAAGCCCAAGTTCGAGTCCATCGGCGCCGCGAAGAAGTCCGAGGCCCCCGTCGAGAAGACCGTGAAGATGGTCTTCAACGGAAAGGACGCCGCGGCGGACCTCGTCCGGGAGTACCTCTGCAACAACTTCATCTACGCCGCCAACCGCATCCCCGAGATCGCGGACACCGTCGTGGAGATCGACAACGCCATGAAGTGGGGCTACAACCATGCGCTCGGCCCCTTCGAGACCTGGGACGCCATCGGCGTCAAGGAAGCCGTCGAGGTCATGAAGCAGCTGGGCAAGAAGGTGCCCAAGAAGGTCGAGGAGATGCTCAAGGGCGGGTTCCCCTCCTTCTACACGAAGAAGGAAGACGGCACCTACTACTACGACTTCGCGAAGAAGGACTACGTGAAGCTCGCCGAGAACCCCAAGATCATCATCCTGCCGGCCCTGAAGGAGCGCAAGAAGATCGTCCGCCAGAACGCGGGCTCCAGCCTCATCGACATGGGCGACGGCGTGGCCTGCCTCGAGTTCCACACCAAGATGAACGCCATCGACGAGGACATCATCAATATGCTGTTCCTCGCCTGCGACATCGTGGAGAAGGACTTCACGGGTCTCGTCGTGGGCAACCAGAGCCCCAACTTCTCCGTCGGCGCCAACATCTTCAAGGTGCTCGTCGCGATCCAGAAGGGCGACTGGGACATCCTCGAGAAGATGATCAACGACTTCCAGCAGGCCAACATGCGCCTGAAGTTCTGCGAGAAGCCCGTCGTGACGGCGCC
>MVQS01000350.1 GCA_002067855.1 Syntrophaceae bacterium PtaB.Bin038 | reverse complement strand
CAACGACAACCGCTCCGTGACGGAGTTCATCCTGCGGCAGGCCCAGAAGGCGGGCCTCGCCAACGTCTTCCCCATCGCAGCCCTGAGCCGCGGATCCGAGGGGAAGGTGCTCACCGAGTTCGGCGATCTCAAGGAGGCGGGCGCCGTCGGGTTTTCCGACGACGGCAGGCCCGTCATGCACACGGGGCTCATGAAGCGGGCCCTCGAGTACGCCCACTCGCTGGACCTGCCCGTCGTCGCCCACTGCGAGGACTGGCAGCTCTCGAAGGGAGGGCTGATGAACGAGGGGCTCGCCTCCACGGAGCTCGGCATGCCGGGGATACCCACCATCTCCGAGGACATCATGGTGATGCGGGACATCCTGATCGCCGAGTACGTGGGAACCTCCGTCCACATCTGCCACGTCAGCTCCGCCGGCGCCGTGCGCATCATCCGCCAGGCCCGCGAGCGCGGTGTACGGGTGACGGCCGAGACGGCCCCCCAGTACCTGCTGCTCACCGATGAGGCTCTCAAAGGCTTCGAGACCTCCTACAAGGTCAACCCGCCCCTGCGCAGCGCCGAGGACGTGGCCGCCGTTCGGGCGGGCCTTCGCGACGGGACGATCGAGGTCATCGCCAGCGACCACGCCCCCCACTCCGCCATCGAGAAGGAGGTGGAGTTCGAGTACGCCGCCAGCGGCATGGTGGGTCTCGAGACCTCGCTGGGCCTGTGCTGGAAGCTGGTCGAGGAGGGTGTTCTGACGCCGACGGAGCTCATCGCCCGGATGACGGTGAACGCCGCCCGGGTCCTTCGCATCCCCAAGGGGACCCTCAAGAAGGGCGCCGATGCCGACGTGACGGTCATCGACCCGAAGAGGCCGTGGACGGTGGATACCCGGAAGTTCCGCTCCAGGAGCCGCAACTCGCCCTTCGAGGGATGGAAGCTCCCGGCAAAGGCGGTCCTCACCATCGTCGGGGGGGAGATCAAGTACAATGAACTGTAGACCCCTTCCATGACCTCCAGATCAAGCCACAAGGTGCGGGCCATCGTCCTTCGCTCGCTAGACTACGGCGAGTCGGACCGTATCCTCACCTTCCTCACCGACGAGTACGGCAAGCTCAAGGGCATCGCCAAGGGGGCGCGGCGCAGCAGGAAACGCTTCGCCAACGCCTTGGAGCCCTTCTCGCTGACCACCCTGATGTTCTCGCGGCGGGGCCGCGGCGGCCTCGCCCTCATCGAGGGTTCCGACGTGATCCGGCACTTCGCCGGGATCCGGGAGGACCTCGACCGGACCCTCGTGGCGTCCTGCGTGTCGGAGCTGGCCGAACATTTCTCCGCGGAGGGGAAGAAGAACCTCCCCCTCTTCGACCTCCTCTCGGATTTCCTCGACGTCATCGAGTCCGGCCGGATGACGGAGGCCGCCGAGCGGTTCTTCGAGCTGCGCCTGCTGAAGGCCGCGGGATTCGAGCCCGTGCTGGACCGGTGCGTCACCTGCGGCACCCCGCTGGAGGGCGTCGAGATCCCCCGCTTCGACTGCCGCGAGGGGGGCATCCGCTGCGGGCGCTGCACCGCCAACGGCCCGGACGTCATCCCCGTCTCCGTGGGCACCCTCAAGACGCTCCTCATGGGGCGGGACGTCGATTTCGAGCGGATGGCGCGCATCGGGCTGACGGGCCCCATGGCGCGGGAGGGCCGGGAGATCCTGGGCCGCTTCATCCGCCACCTCACGGGCCGCGAGCCCAAGTCCGCAGGCGTCCTGGCGGAGATCCGGAAGCGCTATACAGATGGAAGTTGAGAAGCTGTGAAGTTGAGAAGTCCGGAAAGGCCGGAAGGACTCGTTCAACCATCGGTTTGTCCGAGCTTCCCAACTTCACGACTTCCCAGCTTCCCGTTTTTTAGTTGACAGGACCCCCTCTAAATGCTAGTTGTCGCGCTTGACACGGATATCCCCGTATTCAAAGGATTTTTTCATCACCACCGGCGGCCCCCGGGCCGCGCGACGGGAGGTAACGGACGTGACCTTTCAGGAATTGGTTCTTTCCCTCGACACGTACTGGGCCGGCCGGGGCTGCATCCTGCAGCAGCCCTATGACCTCGAGGTCGGCGCCGGCACCTTCAACCCGGCGACCTTTCTGCGCTCCCTGGGCCCCGAGCCCTGGAACGTGGCCTACGTGGAGCCTTCCCGGCGCCCCACCGACGGGCGCTACGGGGAGAACCCCAACCGCCTCCAGCACTACTACCAGTACCAGGTGATCATGAAGCCCTCGCCGATGAACATCCAGGATCTCTACCTCGACTCGCTGAGGAGTTTCGGGATCAACCCGCTGGAGCACGACATCCGCTTCGTGGAGGACGACTGGGAATCCCCCACGGTGGGCGCCTGGGGCCTGGGCTGGGAGGTCTGGCTCGACGGGATGGAGATCACCCAGTTCACCTACTTCCAGCAGGTGGGCGGCATCGATCTCAACCCCATCTGCGCCGAGATCACCTACGGCATCGAGCGGATCGCGATGTACCTGCAGGGGATCGACAACGTGTACGAACTCGAGTGGGCCCACGGGGTCAAGTACGGCGACGTCCACCACCAGGGCGAGGTGGAGTGGTCGCACTACAACTTCGAGGAGGCCGACGTGGAGATGCTCCGCAAGATCTTCGACATGTACGAGGCCGAGGGCGTGCGGATGGCCGAGAGGGGCCTCGTTCTGCCCACGTACGACTGCTGCCTGAAGTGCTCCCACACCTTCAACCTGCTCGACGCCCGGGGGGCGATCAGTGTGGCCGAGCGCACCACCTACATCGGCCGCGTGCGCAACCTCGCGCGCCTGAGCGCCGAGGGCTACCTCAAGCAGCGGGAGAGGATGGGCTTCCCGCTGATGGGAAAGTTCCGAAAATAGGCGTCAGGCGTTAGGCGCCGGACGTCAGGAAAGAAATAAATAGGCTGCTGGCTAAAGGCTTCAGACCTCGAGGGAAAATGCAATTTCCTTCTATCCTGATGCCCGAGGCCTGGTGCCTGAAAATCGGAGATTTTCAATGGCGAAAGAGCTGTTTCTCGAAATCGGGACGGAGGAGATCCCCGCGGCCTTCCTGCCGAAGGCAATCGCGGACATGGAGGAGATGATCCGGAAGGAGCTCGCCGCGAACCGCATCGCGCACGGCGCGGTCAAGGCCGTGGCCACCCCGCGCAGGCTCGCGCTCTGCGTCGCCCGCGTGGCCGAGCGTCAGGAGGATCAGCTCATCGAAAAGCTCGGGCCCGCAAAGAAGGTCGCCTACGACGAACAGGGCAACCCCACGAAGGCCGCCCTCGGCTTCGCGAAGGGACAGGGCATCGACATCTCCGAGGTGGAGATCATCACGACCGACAAGGGCGAGTACATCGGCGCCCGCAAGAAGCTCGAGGGCGAGGAGACGGCGAAGCTGCTGCCGACGCTGCTGCCCCGGTTCATCCTCTCGATCCCGTTCAAGAAATCCATGCGCTGGATGAACCTCGAGATCCGATTCGCGCGTCCCATCCACTGGATCGTGGCCCTCTTCGGCGGCGAGGTGGTCCCGTTCAAAATCGAGAACATCGCCAGCGGCGACACGTCCCGCGGACACCGCTTCATGAGCCCCAGGCCCTTCAAGGTGAGGGGGTACAGGGACTACCTGACCAAGACGCGCAAGCGCTTCGTTCTGGTCGACCCCGACGAGCGGCGGCGGATCCTCCTCGAGGAGGCCCGGAGGGCCGCGGCGGCCGTGGGCGGCAACATCCTGGAGAACGAGGAGCTCATCCGCGAGGTGTCCTTTCTCGTCGAGTACCCCTCGGCGGTGCTGGGCAACTTCGAGAGGGACTACCTGAAGCTCCCCAAGGACGTGCTCACCACGACGATGATCTCGCACCAGAAGTACTTCCCCGTCGTCGACGCCTCGGGAAACCTGATGGCGCACTTCGTGACGATCAACAACACCGTGGCGAAGGACCCCGCCGTCGTGGCCCGGGGAAACGAGAAGGTCATCCGGGCGCGGCTGGCCGACGCGAAGTTCTTCTTCGAGGAGGACCAGAAGACCCCCCTGATGACGCACTTCGAGGAGCTCAAGAAGGTCGTTTTCCACTCGGCCCTCGGCACCTCGTATGACAAGGTCATGCAGTTCCGCGAGCTGGCGGCCTGGATCGCCGACAGGGTCAACCCGGCCCTGAAGGACACGGTG
>MVQS01000349.1 GCA_002067855.1 Syntrophaceae bacterium PtaB.Bin038 | reverse complement strand
GTGGGCGTCGAGAGGACCTTCCCCATCCACTCGCCCGTGATCGACCGGGTGCAGATCGTCACCCGCGGCAAGGTGAGGCGCGCGAAACTCTTCTACCTCAGGGGGCGCAAGGGGAAGGAAACGAAGATCAAGGAACTCGACAGGCATTGATCCAATGCGTGTGACGGAGGCGCGCTTCGCAGAGCGGGCTTCCGTTCAAACCCGATATGGAGCCCGCGAAGAGCGGAACATCGGAGGTTTGGAAGAGCGGACAAGACGATTCTTTGACTTTGCCGCTCTTCTGCTCTTCCTCACTTCCAAACTTCGCAATCGTCTCCCTGAAGCCGGCATGGGTCGGAAAAACCGGGCGAGTCACTCGTTGCGGCAACGGGGCCCCGATGGATGGACAGCTTCGAACTGAGCGCGCGCAAGAGGGGGTATCGCGTCATCGCCGGCGTCGATGAGGCGGGAAGGGGTCCCCTCGCAGGGCCCGTGGTGGCCGCGGCCGTTGTGCTCCCTCCCGATTTTCGCCTCGACGGTCTCCGGGACTCGAAGCAGCTCACGGAGAAGAAGCGGCGGCAGTTCTACGAGATCATCCTCGGCAGGGCGCTGAGCTGGGGCCTCGGCGTCGTGGAGCCCTCGGTCATCGACCGGATCAACATCTTCCAGGCGACCCGGCTTGCCATGACGGAAGCCGTGCAGCAGCTGTCGCCGGCTGCGGACTATCTTCTCATCGACGGCGCACGTGCCCAGCGCCTCAGCCTGCCCATCACGCAAGAAACGGTCATCCGGGGCGACAGCCTGAGCCGATGCATCGCCTGCGCCTCGGTCATCGCCAAGGTGTCCCGGGACCGGATCATGGAAATCTACCATCACCAGTTCCCCCAGTACAACTTCATCGCGAACAAGGGGTACGGCACTCGGGAACACCTGGAGGCGATCCGATGCCACGGTCCCTGCAAGCTCCACCGGCGCAGCTTCAAGGGGGTGAAGGAGACGCTTGACCAGGGAGAAGCACGATAAGGGGGCCCGCGGCGAGGAGAAGGCCTGCGATTTCTTGCAGGGGCAGGGGTACCGCATCCTCGAAAGGAACTACCGCTGCCGGCTCGGCGAAATCGACATCATCGCCCGGGAAGGGCGGACCGTCGTCTTCGTCGAGGTGAAAGCCCGCTCCTCCGGGCGCTTCGGGCTGCCCCAGGAGGCCGTAGGGCCGCGGAAGCGGCGACGGATGACGGCGATCGCCCTTCACTATCTGCAATCCAGGGGGTGGCTCGGGGAGCCGGCGCGGTTCGACGTGGCCTCCGTGGGCCTCGACGGGGGGCAGGAGACGGTGACCCTCTTCAGGAACGCCTTCGACGCTGTGGAAATCTGAAAAAGCAGGGTAGCGGAGACAGGGCTCAGGGTCCGGGGTCCGGCAGAAGATGAAGCTCTGAAGTTGGGAAGCTGAGCAGTTCTGTAACGCCCTCACGGATGGGGCGCTGCGGGACGCTCCGCGCTTTATGACCTCCTATTTTCTAAACGTCCGTCTCCTCACGGTTCCCGAGACCCCAAGAACCGGCTTGCATTGCCTGAAGAATGTAAGATGAGCGACAGGCAAGCGAAGAAAGGTACACTCTATCTCGTCTCGACCCCTATCGGGAACCTCGAGGACATCACGCTTCGCGCGATCCGGATCCTGAAAGAGGTCGCCCTCATTGCCTGCGAGGACACGCGGCGCACGAGGGTCCTTCTCGCGCACTACGGGATCGAAACGGCCGTCACGAGCCTCTACGACGAGATCGAGCGGAAGAAAGGCGGGGTCCTGGTCGGAAAGCTGGCGGAGGGCCTGTCGATCGCCTATGTGTCCGATGCGGGCACGCCCCTGATCTCCGATCCGGGCTACAGTCTCGTCCGTCTGGCCATCGAGGCCCGCGTCCCCGTCGTACCGGTGCCCGGCCCCTCCGCCGTCATCGCGGCCCTCACCGTTGCGGGGCTGCCGACGGACCGGTTCGCCTTCTTCGGCTTCCTGCCGGGCACGTCCTCCCGGAGACAGTCGTTTCTCCGCGGGTTGAGGGACCTCCCCGCGACCCTCGTCTTCTACGAGTCGCCGAGGCGGGCTGTCGAGTCCCTGCGGGACATACGGGACGTCCTGGGCGATCGGCAGGTCGCCGTGACCCGGGAGCTGACGAAGGTCTTCGAGGAAATCAAACGGGGTCCCGTCAGCGGCGTGCTCGCGGAGATGGAGGGGGCCGACATCAGGGGGGAGATCACGCTCCTGGTGCAGGGGGCGGGCGAAAAAGCCCCGGCCGGGGATGAAGAGATCGAACAGTGGGTGAGGCGTCTCGAGGAAAGGGAAGACCTCTCCACGAAGGACCTTGCGTCGAGAATCGCCGCCGAACTGGATCTGCCCCGGAAGCGGGTCTACGACCTCGTGGTCAGGCTCAGGGCTTCTCGGCGAGAGGGTGAGTAGTTCGTAAGAGGGTAACAGGGTAAGAAGGTGAGAGGGGGAGAGGATAAACAAGTCGGACAAGCGGGTAGCAGACAGTCGGCCTTACAGTGAATTCAGCCTTCTGACGTTCTCAACTTCTTAACTTCTTTCGTCGTTTTGTTTGGCAAAAAGGGTTGAAGACGCCGGGGAGGTGTGATACTGCATCGGCAGGAAAGCGGCGGGGCGGGTTCGCGGCCCGGGGAAGTGGGCCGGCGCGCCAAGGGTGGATCGGTGGAAAGAGGGAAAGGGGAGCCGGGATTGAGCGAAAAGATCAGCAACGCGGTGCCGGAGCCGGTTCGGGATCCGAAGATCAAGGTGTACGAGCTTCGGGATGTCGTCGAGGAGCCCCGGATCGATGCCATCGTCGGCGGCCGGCTGCAGGACGAGATCATGAGGAAGGTCGCAGAAATCGCGGAACGGGTCGCGCGGGAGCAATTCCCGGCGATCGCGGAACGGATTATCCGCGAGGAGATCGAGAACCTCAAGAAGTCGGCAGATGAATCGCCGTAAGCCTGAACGCCCCGCCCTTCGGGCGATCTTCGTCGGTTGCCTCCTGTTGCTCTTTCTGCCCGGGCCTTTCGAGGCACCGGCCATGGAACAGCAAAGCGTCGAGGCCGACGGCGTCGCCGCGATTCAGGGCGGCAACCTGGCCCAGGCCCGCGATCTTGCCCTTTCTCAGGCGCTCCGGAGCGCCGTGGAAACGGTGATCGCTGCGTCCGCACCTCCGGACGTCCTGTCCGGTATGAAGACCGTCCTCAGCGAGAAGATCTACCCGTCGACCGAGCGCTACATCGTCCGGTTCCGCATCCTTCGGGAGGCGGAGCAGGACGGGGCCTACGCGGTGAAGATCGCCGCCACCGTGGACGCGGCCGGGCTGAAGGAGGATCTGCGCCGACACGGCGTGCCGGCCGGGAAGGCGGAGGCGCTCCGGGGCGGGGAGCACCGGTTCGTCCTGGCCGTTCGTGGAACCTTCGCCGGCCATCACGATTACCTCGCGTTCCGGGACCTTGTCTCCGGCATCCCCGGGGTGCAGAGCGTCGCTGCCGTTTCCATCGCTCCGGGCCTCACCGAGTGGCGTATCCAGTCATCGGAGAGCGCAGCCGCAATCGCCCGGGAACTGTCGAAGCGGAGGTTCAAGGGAGCGGCGCTGCGCATCGTCCAGTCCGATGCGCAGGCGATCGTTGCAACGTTCAACGGCAAAGGGGGGTCCCGTGATTAATCCAAGGTCGATCGGTTTTGTCTGCCTCCTGATCCTCGGGGCGGCATTCCTGCAGGGGTGTTCGACGATGGCGAAGATCCCGCTGATCAAGGAATTGCCCTTCGTATCCAGGGCCGAGGAAGAATCCGCGCCGGCGACCCCCGGCCTCGGGGTGAAGATGATCGCCGTGATGCCCGTCGACATCAGGGCCGGAAGCGCCGATGCGGCGAAGATGGTCCGGGAGAAGCTCGTCCAGGAACTCTATTTCAAGGGGTACCCGAAAATCCCCTTCGAACTGGTCGACGCGGCGCTGTCCGACATCCGGAATCGGGAAGGCCACGCCCCGGGCACGGCGGTCCGGCCCGAGGTCATCGGGGGCATGCTCGGCGCCGACGCCGTCATGTACACGACGCTCCTCGAGGCGGACACGACGTACCGCTACGTCTATGCGCCTGTGAACGTCAGGGCCCTCTTCGAGCTCAGGGACGCCAAGACGGGCGACACGATCTGGAAGTACGAGTCCCATGCGAAGGACCGCGACTACGGGGTCACGAGGAACAGCCTCGAACTGGGCTCGACGAAGATTTTCGAGGATGTGGTCTATGCAGCGGTGAAGCAGGCCGTCGAAAAAATCCCCGACGGGCCGGGAATGCGCTGAGAAGGTTCGAGGTCCGAGGAACGGGGGACTCATCGGAACCTCTATCCTTGAGCCTGCCGGTCCCCTGTGAGCGGCATCGGATAAGGGCGACAGAAGCGCGTGCCATCAAACACGAGACTCAACGAGGTCCGAGAAGGGGACCGAGCCGTGAACATTCCCAATGCCCTTACCGTCCTCCGGATCGTTCTCGTACCGGTCATCGTCATCCTGCTGATCCAGGGCCAGTATGCGAAAGCCCTGGTGTGCTTCGTCATCGCCGGGGTGACGGACGGTCTGGACGGGCTCCTGGCCCGTATCCTCAACCAGAAGACCGTCGTGGGGGCTTACCTCGACCCGGTGGCCGACAAGGCGCTCGTGATCAGCATGTTCACCACCCTGGCCATCATCGGGGCGGTGCCCGGCTGGCTTGCCGTGGTGGTCATCAGCCGCGACTGCATCATCCTGGGCGGGATCCTGGTGCTCACGCTCATGTCCGTCGATCTCGAGATCAATCCGTCCTACGTCAGCAAAATCAATACAACCCTTCAACTGGCCTCCATTTTCTTCGCCCTCGTGCTAAAGGTCGGGGACACGGGAAAGAGCGTTCGCGAGGCCTTTTCGGTCCTGTGCTGGCTCACGGCCGCCTTCACCGTGATCTCGGGCGGGGATTACATTCTCAGGGGCATGAAGCTCATCGGGGGCGGGGGCGCCGGTCCGGAAAAAACGTGATTTTGTCTTGACATCATTGCATTTTCTTGTTAATCAATACCCGCTTTTTATGATGCATGGAAACAGGCACGTAGCTCAGGGGGAGAGCGCCATCTTGACGCGGTGGATGTCCAGGGTTCAAATCCCTGCGTGCCTACCATTAAATTTTTTTTCTGAGGCGAAGGGCATCACGGCACGCCGCAGCGTTGGTGCCCTTTCTTAATTAAAACCCGTAGGTTTTCAACACGTTCTTCTTCCATGACCGGACCGGCTTCGCACGGGCCGTTGAGGGGGGAGAATCGGGGATCGCCCAATGAGCAAGATCGACATCCAATACCCGGATAATACCCGGAAGTCCTTCGAGGCAGGAATGGCCGCAGGGGAGATCCTGGCCGCCTGGAAGAAGGAGGCCGCCCGCGATGCCGTGGCCGCGAAGCTCAACGACCGGATGATCGACCTCGCGAGCCCTGTGACGGAGAACGGGACCATCGAGGCCGTGGATATCAACACCCCGGAGGGTGTCGGCGTGCTGCGCCACAGCATCTCCCATGTCATGGCCGAAGCGGTCCAGCAGCTGTTCCCGAACGTCAAGGTCACGATCGGCCCCTCCATCGAGGACGGCTTCTACTACGATTTCGACTACGAGTCGACCTTCACGCCCGAGGACCTGAAGAAGATCGAAGAGCGGATGGCCGAGATCGCCGCCAAGGACGAGCCGTTCACGCGCCGCGAGGTGAGCCGGGAAGAGGCGGTCGAGCTCTTCAAGAAGAAGGGCGAGCCCTACAAGGTGGAACTGATCAACGACCTTCCCGCCGACGTCAAGACGGTGAGCCTCTACACGCAGGGCGGCTTCACGGACCTGTGCCGCGGGCCGCACATCCCCACGACGGGCAAGATCAAGGCCTTCAAGCTCCTCAACGTGGCGGGCGCCTACTGGCGCGGCGACGAGCACAACAAGATGCTCCAGCGCATCTACGGGACGGGCTTTGCGACCCCCAAGCAGATGGAGGAGTATCTCTCCTTCATCGAGGAGGCCAAGCGCCGCGACCACCGCAAGCTGGGCAGGGAGCTGGACCTCTTCCAGATCAACGAGGAAGTGGGCCCGGGGCTCATCATCTGGCACCCCAAGGGGGCCATGCTTCGCACCATCATCGAGGACTGGGAGCGCAAGGAGCACTTCAAGCGGGGCTACGACATCGTGATGGGACCCCAGATCCTGCGGGACCACATGTGGATCCGCTCGGGGCACATGGACCACTACAAGGAGTCCATGTACTTCACCGAGGTGGAGGACCAGGGCTACGGGATCAAGCCCATGAACTGCCTCTCCCACATGATGATCTACAAGTCCAAGATCCGCAGCTACCGGGACCTGCCCCTGCGATACTTCGAACTGGGCACCGTGCACCGCCACGAGAAGACGGGCGTGCTGCACGGCCTGACCCGCGTGCGACAGTTCACCCAGGACGACGCCCACATTCTCTGCACACCCGATCAGCTCAACGCGGAGATCCTGGCCATCGCCGATTTCGTCAAGTACGCCATGGGCATCTTCGGCTTCGAGTACGAGGTGGAGCTGAGCACGAGGCCCGCGAACTCCATCGGCAGCGACAAGGACTGGGAGATGGCGACGGAGGCCCTCGAGCAGTCCCTGAAGGACAACAGGATGCCCTACGACATCAACGAGGGCGACGGCGCGTTTTACGGGCCGAAGATCGATTTCAAGCTCAAGGACGCCCTGAAGCGCAAGTGGCAGTGCGCCACGATCCAGTGCGACTTCGCCCTGCCCGAGCGCTTCGACCTGCACTTCGTGGGGGCCGACGGCGAGCGCCACCGCCCCGTCATGCTCCACCGGGTCATCCTGGGATCCATCGAACGGTTCATCGGGGTCCTGATCGAGCACTACGCCGGGGCGTTCCCGGTGTGGCTGGCCCCCGTGCAGGCCGTGCTCGTCACGGTGACGGACAGCCAGATCCCATACGGCGAAGAGGTCTACCGCAAGCTGCTCGACGTGGGCCTGCGCGTGGAGAAGGATTTCAAGAACGAGAAGCTGGGGCACAAGATCCGCGCCGCGCAGCTCCAGAAGGTGCCCTACATGCTGGTCATCGGGGACAAGGAAGTCGCCTCGGGGACGATCTCGCCCAGGCAGCGCGACGGCAAGAACCTCGGCGCCATGACGGCCGACGCCTTCGTCGATCTCGTCCGCGAGAAGTGCAGCCGCTACGAGTAGCGAAACCCCGTCCCCTCAGCGGGGATGCAGAGTGCCACCGGACAGGAGGTGTCCAATAGAAAAAAATCTTCGGATCAACCAGGGGATCAGAGTGCCCCAGGTGCGGGTCATCGACTTCGAAGGCAAGCAGCTCGGCATCTTGCCCATCGCCGAGGCCCTGGCGGAAGCGGGCCGGGTGGGGATGGACCTCGTGGAGGTCGCCCCGAATTCCAACCCCCCCGTGTGCCGGATCATGGATTACGGGAAGTTCCGCTACCAGCAGAGCAAGAAACTGCAGGTGGCGAGGAAGAGCGCGGCCGCCGTCCAGATCAAGGAAATGCGCCTGCGGCCCAAGATCGATGAGCACGACCGGGAGATCAAGCTCCGCAAGGTCAAGGAGTTCCTGGAGGACGGGGACAAGGTGAAGATCTCCATGCTCTTCCGCGGCCGCGAGATCG
>MVQS01000348.1 GCA_002067855.1 Syntrophaceae bacterium PtaB.Bin038 | reverse complement strand
CGTCGTCGTTGATCTTTCGGAGGCTGTCGTAGGTGGCCTCGCCGTCCATCCCGGGCATGATCATGTCCAGGATGACGAGGCCGATCTTGCCGCGGAGCTTCCGGTAGATCTCGATCGCCTCCTGGCCGCTCTTGGCCGCCACGACCTTGTAACCCAGTGACTCGAGGATCTCCCGGTTGACGTCGATGATCACGTCCTCGTCGTCGACAAAGAGGATCGTCTCGCTTCCTTCGAGAAGTCCCCTGGGAGGCACCGTTTCCTTGACGGCCGCCTTGTCCGTGGCGGGCAGGAAGAGGTTGAAGGTCGTCCCCCGGCCCTCCTCGCTGTAGATGTTGATGATCCCCTGGTGCCCTCGGATGATCCCGTAGGCCGAGGCAAGCCCGAGGCCGCGACCCCGCCCCATCTCCCGGGTGGTGAAGAAGGGCTCGAAGATCCGCTCCTTGGTCCTCTCGTCGATGCCCATCCCCGTGTCCGTGACGGAGACCATGACGTAGTTGCCCGGCTTGACCTTGTAGTTGCGGACGTAGGCCTCGTCGAGGGTGACGTTCCGCGTTTTCAGGGTCAGTTCCCCGCCGCCCGGCATGGCCTGCTGTGCGTTGACGTAGAGATTGACGAGGACCTGCTCGATCTGCACCTGGTCGATCTCGACGGCCCAGATGTCGCTCTCGAGCGACTTGTGGATCGTGATGTCCTTGCGGGTCTGCCCGAAGGCGTTCGAGGTCTTCTCGATGATGTCGTTGAGGTTGCAGGGCTTGACCTCGTAACGGCCGCCGCTGGAGAACGCCAGGAGCTGGTTGGTGAGGTCGGCGCCGCTCTTGACCTGCTTCTCGATGCGCTTGAGCCGCCCGTAGGCCGGGTGGTCGGCCTTTGTCTCCGAGAGCATCAGCGCCGTGTAGCCCTGGATGCCCATGAGGATGTTGTTGAAGGCGTGCGCGATGCCTCCGGCCAGCGTGGCCACGGCCTCCATGTTTTGCGCGTGGAACAGTTCGGCCTCCATCTTCTTGAGGTCCGTGATGTCCTCGTAGGTCATGAGCTGCTTGCCGTTGCCGAGGACCACCATGCGGGAGTGCATGATCCGGTCGGAGCCGCCCCGCACGCGGATCGTCACGACGCGCTCCCCCACCTTGCGGTGCTTCGTGAAGTTCTCCAGGTCCTCGCGGTAGAAGTACCGTACGAGGTCCCGGTACGAGGGGTTTGGGAAGACCCGCTTGAGGAACGTCTCGGTGTCGGGCAGGTCCTCGATGGTATAGCCGAAGATCTCGGTGAAACGGGGGTTCAGGTACTCGAAAACCCCGTCGGGCCTGGCCAGGGCGATGCCCACGGGCGAGTTGTCCGAGAGCATCCGGAAGCGCTCCTCGCTCTCGATGAGGGCGTACTCGATGCGCTTGCGGTCCGTGATGTCGGTGAGCATGACCATGGTGCGCCGCTCGTCGATGCGCGCCGCCCGGAATTCGAGGACCTTGGTTGCGCCGTCCCGGCAGGTGACGTGGAAGACTCGGGCGCTGCCCCGGACGTTGGCCGCCATGTCGGCCTTCCAGGTCTCGATGACCTTCTTGCGGTATTGGGCATCGGGGAACGCCTTCCGGAGCCACTCCCTCCCCGTGGGGACGTCCTCGAGGGCATAGCCCGTGACCCGGACGAACTCCGGGTTGATGTAGATGAACTTGCCCTTTTCGCCGAGCAGCAGGACGCCGTAGGGCGATTTCTGGATGATGGTCCCGAAGGTCTCGCGCTCGTTCTGGAGCGTCTGCTCCAGTTCCGCGACGCGCTTCTTGAGGGCCGCCAGCGCCTCACGGGGTTCGTCCTTTCCCTTGTCCCTGACCATTCTCCCCTGTCCCCTTTTCACCTGCTGAACGAGATGATTCCTCGCTGACCGCAATGCGCTCGCCTTCTACCATAAGGGCCGCGAAGTGAGGAATATCGGAAGTGAGGAAGAGCGGAACCAGCGATGAGAAATCCTCCGGACATCCAATCCGATCTTCCGCTCTTCTGCGCTTCCTAACTTCACATGCTCCACTGCTCCGGCCGTTCGGCTTCATTGCCCGCTGATCTTGGGAGCGCCGGCCGTAACTTGCGATATGAACCCCGCCATCGCCTCGAGGACCTCGTCCCGCGCCTCGGCGTGGGGGATGTGTCCGCAGCGGAGGAGCAGCGCCTCCGAGGGCCCGGAGACCTGTCGCTCGATGGCCCGGACCTGCGCCGCCGTCCCGTAGCGGTCGTCGATGCCCTGGATGATCAGGACGGGGCATCGGACCCCCGGCAGGTACTCCTCGATGTTCCAGCCCCGGAAAGCGGGAGAGAGCCACGTCTCGGCCCAGCCTCGAAAGACGAGGTCGGTCTTGTCCCCGTGGTAACGCGCGAGCCGCTTTTTGAGGTCCGTGGAGGCGTAGACCTCGACGGCCTCCCGGATGCCTTGCAATGTGACGTCTTCCACAAACACGTGGGCGGCCTCGGTGATCACGGCGCACACGCGTTCCGGGTGTTTCGACGCGAAGATCAGGGCGATCGACCCGCCGTCGCTGTGGCCGACCAGAATCGCCTTGCCGATCCCGAACGCGTCCAGCACGGCCGGCAGGCCGGTAAGCGCCTCGTCGTGGAGATAGCCCGTGCCGCGGGGCAGGGTGAAGGCCTCCGAGTCGCCGTACCCCCAGCGGTCGTAGACCAGGGACGGCAGGCCCGTTTTTTCGCTCAGGCGCGCCGGGAAGTCGCGCCACTGGCCGACGCTGCCGAGCCCCTCGTGCAGGAAGACGAGGGGGGGGCCGCCGGCCCCGGGGTCGGCGGGCTGCGGCTCGATCCGTTCGGCGTGGAGCCGTCGCCCCGCTGCGCGAATCTCGAAAGAGGTCCTGGAGACGCCCATGGTTCGATGTCCCTGTCGCAGGGCAGGCACCCGGAGACGGGCCCGCACGCGCCGGGCAAGCGCTCCCATCTTACATTTCCTGGCATGGCGGTCAAGGCCATTTTTCTCGTCCTTGACGCCGGGACGGCCCGCCGGTAGACTCCCTCCGCACAGGAACTTGCGAAGTCGGGAAATGGAGAAGTTGCGAACATTCCCGTTCCTCATTTCTTAACTTCGCAGCTTCCTAACTTCATAACTTCATAAAAGGTTTTTGACGACGTATTTATGCGCACGAACGCACAAGCCACGATGGCTGAAACAGGAACGGAACAACGCTGGCCCGTCCTGTGGGCCGCCTTTGCGACGTACCTGCTGGACAGCTACGACCTCATCGTGCTCGCCATCGCCATGCCCGTCCTGCTCGGGGTGCTCGGCATCTCGCTGCCCGAGGGGGGGCTCATCGGCTCGGCCACCATGGCGGGCGCCATGATCGGAAGCGTCGTCTTCGGTCTCATCGCAGAGAACCGGGGGCGCCGCACCGCCCTGATCGTCGCGCTGCTGTGGCTGGGCGCGGGCATGGGGGCGGTGTACTTCGCCCACAGCCTGGGCATGTGGATGGCGCTGCGGTGCCTCACGGGTCTCGCCATCGGGGGAATCTGGGGTCCCTGCTCGGCCCTGATCGCCGAGCACTGGGCGCCGCAGTACCGCGGGCGGGCGGCCTCGTTCGTCCTGAGCAGCTTCGCCGTAGGCGCCGTGGCGGCATCCTTCATGGGCAGGATGGTCCTCGACACGGACTGGCGGCTCCTGTTTCTCCTGGGGACGGTCTCGATTCCCTTCGCCTTTGTCGTGGCCCGTCTCGTCCCGCCGGATCGCGTTTCCGGGGCCGTGCCGGGCGGCAAAGCCGCGGCCGCAAAGGTCGGCATCGCAGACATCTTCCGGGGCGGTCTCGGGAAGACGACCTTCCTGGCCACCCTGGTGAGCCTCATCAACCTGGCCGGCTACTGGGGCGCCGCGTACTGGATCCCCACGTTCCTCACCCGCGAGCGGGGGCTCAGCCTCACCATGATGGCCGACTTCTCGCTCGTCATGTACGCGGGGATGTTCTTCGGGTTCCAGTTCTTCGGGTTCCTCGCCGATCGAATCGGCCGCCGCAGGGCCATGATCGTCGCCTTCGGCACGGTCGCCGCCGCCGTGTGGGTCTACATCGTGGTCAGGGACCCGATCTTCCTGTTCTGGTGGGGCATCGTCGTGGGCTTCGGCCTTCCCGGCGTGGGAGGCGTGCTCGGGGCGTATTTCGCCGAGCTCTTCCCCGAGCGGGTCCGGGCCTATGCCGGGGGCTTCTGCTGGAACATGGGCCGGATCGGCGCCGTGCTCGCCCCCTACACGATCGGGAAAATCGGGAGTCATTACGGGCTTGCCACGGGGCTTGCGGTCACGGGGGTCGTCTACGTGATCGGGGCGCTTTCGCTGCTTCTCCTGCCCGAGACATTCGGGGGGGCGGCCAGGGAGGAAGCCGGCAGCCCGGCCGATGGCGAGGTGAAGAAGAGCGGAAGTTAGGAAGAGCGGAATGAATGGAAGAAGAAGGATTCTTGAATTTCTGCTCTTCCGCTCTTCCTCACTTCCTGACTTCGCCTGCAGACGCTGACTAGAGGAACGGCCATGAACAGTCGAGATTATCTCGGCAAGAAAACGCTGATCGTCGGCGACGTCAACTCGGGGAAGACGACCCTTTGCCGGGAGATCCTGGAGGGTTTCTGCCGGCAGGGGCTGGGGGGCCGGATCGCCGTCGTCGACCTTGCGCCGGAGATCCCCGGAAAGATCGTGCGGGAGCGCGGTCTCATGGGGATCGGCGGAAGGCTGATCCCGCCGGCCGGTTCGGGGGTCGCCTATCTGTACGTTCCCGTCCTCGCGCCGCGCCTGACCTCGGCGACCGAGGAAGAGGCGCTGGACAAGGCACGACGAAACCGGGAGAGGATCGAGGGGATTTTCCGACAGGTCGAGGCGCTGGACCGGGACATCCTCTTCATCAACGATGTGAGCCTCTACCTGCAGGCCGGCGACCCGGGGCGTCTCGCGGTCCTCTTGGACAGGGCCGCAACGGCCGTGGTGAACGGCTACTCCGGGGAGAGGCTGGGACCCGGGGAGCTCTCCCGTCGCGAGCGGGAGGCCATGGAGACCCTCGCCGGGTGGTTTCGGTCCCGCGGGTCGGTGATCCGGATGCCCGGGGCAGGGCCGGCGTCCGGAAAGGTCCTCGTGGCCATGAGCGGCGGCGTGGACAGCTCCGTCGCGGCCCTTCTGCTGGCCGAGCGGGGCCTCGACATCGCGGGGCTGACCCTCTACCGCCGGGGCGACGGGCAGGCAGGCTACGGACCGCAGGACGTGGAGGATGCGGCGAAGGTCTGCCGCATGCTGGGAATCCCCCACCATGCGGTCGATTTCGGCGCAGACCTGGAGCGGCTCGTCATCGAACCGTTCCTGGCGGAGTACCGGCGGGGGAGGACCCCGAACCCCTGCGTCCTGTGCAACCGGGACATCAAGTTCGGGATGGTTCTCGAAAAGGCCCGTCAGCTGGGCTTCGGGGGCCTGGCCACGGGGCACTACGCGCGCATCGTCGATCGGGGCGGAAAGCCGGCGCTGGCCGTGCCGAAGGACCGCAGGAAGGACCAGACCTATTTCCTCTACCGGGTGAGACGGGACGCGCTCGGGCGCCTGCATTTCCCCCTCGGGGAGCACACGAAGGAGGAGGTCCGGGCGCTGGCGTCGCGCGCCGGGCTGCCCGTCTCGCAGCGGGAGGACAGCCAGGACATCTGCTTCATCCCCCGGGGAGGGATCGGGATGTTTCTCGCGGAGCGCTTCGCCGGGATGGGCCCCGGCAGGATGGTGGACCGGCTCGGGCATGACGTGGGCACCCATCGGGGCATCGTCCACTACA
>MVQS01000347.1 GCA_002067855.1 Syntrophaceae bacterium PtaB.Bin038 | reverse complement strand
CGCCTCCGGCATCACAGTGGCCTCTACGTTAGGGAAAGCGGCACCCGATGTCAATAGCCGGATGCCGGATGACGTCCTTTTCATGGTATCCAGGATTTCCATTTTCATGTACGATGTCTCGGTTTTCCGACAAACCCTTCGAGAGAAAGGACTCGATCATGGAACTGCAGGCCGCCATCCGGGGACGGCGAAGCATCCGGAAATTCAGGCCCGACCCGATCCCGAGGACCGTCCTCGAGGAACTGCTCGAAACCGCCCGCTGGGCCCCCTCCTGGGGCAACACGCAGCCCTGGGAGATCCACGTGATCACCGGAAAGCCCCTGGAGGCCTTCCGGGAGGCCAACGTGGCCGCCATGGCCGCCTCGGAGCCCCTTCGAACGGACGTTCCCATGCCCGAGACGTGGCCGGAGAAACTCAAGGCCCGGTACATGGGGGTCGGCAAGTCCGTCGTCACCTCGCTGGGGCTCACGCGCGAGGACAGGGAGGGACGCCGCCGCCACCAACTGCACATGGCCGCCCTGTTCGGGGCTCCCTGCCTTCTCGTGGTGACCGTGCCGCGGGACGTCCTCGTCGAGTACGCCATGCTCGACGTCGGCCTCTTCCTGCAGACCCTCGCGCTGGCCGCCCACGACCGCGGGATGGGGACCTGCATCATGGCCGGCTCCGTCCACTACGCCGATCTCCTGCGAAGGCACGGGCGAATCCCGGAGGAGCGGCGGATCATCATGGGCGCCGCCCTCGGCTACCCCGAGACCGAAGCGCCCGTCAACCGATTCGAGCGCCTGCGGGCCGCCGTGGAGGATTTCGTGACGTGGGTCGGCTGAAGGGGGCCCGGGGGATGGGGGAGACGCGCATCGACCGGGCCGGATATCTGCTTGCCGCCCTGGCGGCCCTCTTGTGGGCCTCGTCGGGCACGGCGGCCAAGTTCCTGTTCCTGAACGGCGTCACCGCCTTCGAACTGGTGCAGATGCGCACCACGCTGGCCGCGGGGATCCTCTTCGGCTGGCTTGCCTTCCGCGACCGCTCCCTGCTTGCCGTCGAGCGGCGTGACCTTCCCTATTTCATCACCCTCGGGGTCGGGCTCGCGGCGGTGCAGTTCACCTACCTCTTTGCCATCAGCAGGATCCAGGTGGCCGCCGCCATCCTGATCCAGTACCAGGCGCCCCTGTTCGTCGCCCTCTACACGCTGTTCGTCCTGGGCACGAAGCTGCCCCCGGTCGTCTTCGCCGCCATGGCGGGATCCCTCTTCGGCTGCTGGCTCGTCGTGGGGGGCTACAACCTGGACCTGCCGGCCATGAACCGGGTCGGCCTTCTGACGGCGCTGGCCTCGGCCGTGACCTTCGCGTGGTACACGGTGCGCTGCGAGTACGGGATGAAGAAATACCCCCCCTGGACGGTCGTCTTCTACGGGCTGCTGTTCGCCGGGGTGACCTGGAACATCCTCCACCCACCGCTGACCGGGTTCCTCGCGCCTGCGGGCCCCGCGCAGTGGGGCTGCGTGCTCATCGTCGGGTTCCTCGGCACGGTGCTGGCCTTCATCTGCTACAACGAGGGCATCAACCGGATCGGCGCCACCCGCGCCAGCATCACGGCCACCCTTGAGCCCATCACGGCGGGCCTCATCGCGTGGGTCCTGCTGGGGGAAACAATGGAGCTGTGGCAGGTCCTGGGCGCCATCCTCGTCATCGCCTCCATCACCGCGCTTCAGCTGAGCGGCGGCCCGGAAGAGAAACGTTGACGGACCTATTGACTTTTTGCGTGGCCGGTGACATTTTAGCACAGAAAGACGCATCAACGGTTCATCCCGTTCGAACCCTCGACCCGCGGAGGATCGATCCCTTATGGCCCGTCAAAAAAGTATCGCCCGCCCGACGACCCCAAACCCGTCGACTCCGCATGCAACCCCGAATCGGGAGCAACATCGCGTTCATCGGAACATGTAAAACCAACAAGCAAAATCCGCGAGTAACCCCATGACACCGACATCGCTTGCGCTAAGGCAGTAAGGGAGGCGGCGTATCCGACCGGCCGGTACCGGCGGGATGGCCGCGAACTTCTGAAAGGAGGTTCGACATGTCGCAGTTCGGAATACAGGTCTCTTTGATGGTGCACGTCTTGTTCGGCGTGCTGGGAATCATCCTGGCAGTGGCTCTTCTCGCGTACGTTCTGAACCTCACCGAGAAAAATCTACCCAGAATTCGCAGCTTGAGCCTGTGGACGGCCTTGTCCGTCACCCTGTCCTACGTCATCGGGGGCTGGTGGTACGTGACCCATTACCCTGCCGAGAGGGCGATCGTCCGGGCGGGGCAGTGGTCATGGGCTCACACGTTTTTCATGGAGTGGAAGGAGCACGTCTTTTTCTCCCTGCTCTTTCTGAGCTTCCTGCTGCCGGTCATCGCGTACCGAAACGACCTGATGGTCCCTGAAAACCGCAAGCTCCTGCTCATCGTCGTCTGGCTCGTCGTCCTCATCGGCCTGGCCGTCGACGGTTCAGGTGCGATTGTCAGCCGCGGGGTCGTCGTTGGATACATGGGGAGGGTTGCGCCATGACAAACAACACGCTGGAGAAGACGACGATCGGTTTCGGCCTCTCTGTGGCAGTGGTGAGCATCCTCAACGCGCTGCTGCTCATCGTCAAGGAAACGACGCCAACTCTCAAGAAATCCATGGCGGCGGCCCTGGGCCACCACTGGACGACCCACGGCGTGATCGTGATCGGGCTTTTTCTCGTCCTGGGATTTGTCCTGGCCGGCGCGGTCAAGCCGGAGTCCTGGAGCGCCGGCAAGCTGGGGAACGCCATCCTCGGGTCCGTGATTTTCGGGGTCGTCGCCGTGGGGCTATTTTACCTGCTGCACTGAATGCAACCTCAGCTCCATCTTTGCCGCCCCGATACGCTTCGCGGGGCGGCCCGGTAAGGAACGAACCAGACAGGGTCGCGCATCAAAATCCTTGAGGAATGGGATTATTCCCCCACACCCGAACCCCGTTCGACAGGCTCACGGCCCTGAGTCGATTCGACAAACTCACGACCCTGAGCTGGCCGAAGGGTTTGTCGAAGGGCTCTCCCGCCAGGGGAGAGGGGGGATTTTCTTTTGCCGGCAGGCACTCGCCTGTCTTTATTTTTTTGTCATCCTTATCTGTTTCTGCTATGGTTTTCCCCGGCTGTATCCCGACGGGTTGACGCACAACAGTCCCGTCCTTTACAACCTCACAGGAGGAGTTCACCATGGCAAGATGGAAAAAGCATAGACAAACGAAAGCACTGTTTCTTCTCATCGCCGCCGCAGGCCTTGTCATCGTTTTGGCGGGCTTTTTCTCATGCCTCAACAGAGCCACCGCAGGCAGTCAGGATGCTGAAGGATCAAAAAAGGCATTCGCCGAGGCCGCGGAAGTCTTGTTCCACCCCCGCTGCCTCAACTGCCATCCCGCGGGGGACGCCCCGACCATCCGCGACGACATGCAGCCCCACCAATTCAACGTCAAGCGCGGCCCGGAGGGGAAAGGGATCGCCCCGCTGAACTGCACGCTCTGTCACGGGGCCACAAACAAGCCCGGCGGGGCTCCCGGGGTGGTCAACTGGCACATGCCCCCCGAGAACGTGCCCATGCCCTTCCAGGGCCGCACGCCCGGGGAGCTGTGCCGCCAGCTGAAGGACCCGAAGCAAAACGGGGGCAGGACGCTGGCACAGGTGAACGATCACCTCGACGCGGACCCGCTGGTGCTCTGGGGCTGGGACCCCGGCGAGGGGCGGTCGGTGCCGAAGATGAGCCACAGGGAGTTCTCGGCGAAGATGCACGAGTGGATCGCCAAGGGAGGGGCATGCCCTGAATAAAGACGGAAGTTAGGAAGTTCGGAAGTTAGGAAGCTAGGACAAATAAAAGAGCGGGCGGAGGGAACTCCGCCCGTTTTTACTTATACAGATCCCGCCTCACCCTTCCGCGAGAGGGGACTCCTCATGAAATGACCTTGCGGAGGGCGTCGAGGAAGCGCTCCACGTTTTCCTTCCTCGCCGTGTGGCCCATCAGGCCGATGCGCCAGATCTTCCCGGCCAGGGGCCCCAGCCCGCCGCCGATCTCGATTTTGTACTCGCTCCGCAGGCAGCGCCGGGCGGCCAGCTCGTCGAGGCCCTCGGGGCAGTATGCCGTGTTGAGCATGGGAAGCCGCCAGGGCTTCTCGACGACCATCTTGAGGCCCATCTCCTCGAGCCCCTTCACAAGCAGCAGGTGGTTGTCCAGGTGCCGCTTGAAGACCTTTTCCGGGCCCTCCTCGAGGATGAGAAGAAGCGCCTGGTAGAGGGCGTAGGTCATGTTGACCGGGGCCGTGTGGTGGTAGACCCGGTTCTGGCCCCAGTAGTTGGCGATGAGCGAGATGTCGAGGTACCAGTTGGGCACCTTTGTCCTGCGTGCGCCGAGCTTCGCCATCGCCTTCTCAGAGAAGGACAGCGGGGCGAGGCCCGGGGGGCAGGAGAGGCACTTCTGGGTGCCGCTGTACAGGGCGTCGATCCCCCAGTCGTCCATGCGGACCTCGATGCCGCCCAGGCTCGTCACCGTGTCGACCAGATAGATCGTGTCGGTGCCCTTGAGGAGGGCGCCGATCTCGGCCACGGGGTTGCGAACGCCCGTCGAGGTCTCGGCGTGGACGACGGCGACGATCCGGTAGGTCTTCTCCCTGAGCTTTTTCGCCACATCGTCGACGACGACCGGCGTTCCCCAGGTGAACTCCAGGGCGTCGACCGCGGCGCCTAGGCGGCCCGCCACCTCCCGCATCCGGACGCCGAAGACGCCGTTGATCAGGACGAGCACGGGGTCACCCGGCTCC
>MVQS01000346.1 GCA_002067855.1 Syntrophaceae bacterium PtaB.Bin038 | reverse complement strand
CGGCCCGAAACCCCCGTCTGCGGCCCTCCTGCAGGCATCCGCGGGCGTCGAAAAGCGGTTTGACCGGTTCCGGAAATGCTGTTATAAAATGGCCCACATCAGCCCCCGACGGGAAGGAAGGCACCGCTTGAACATCATCCTCGCCGGCTTCAACCTCGATTACGAAACCATCCGCGAACTTCAGGCCGCGCACCCCGGGGAGGAGCACTTCACGCCC
The DNA here is from genome assembly GCA_002067855.1 of Syntrophaceae bacterium PtaB.Bin038. Lineage (GTDB taxonomy): Bacteria > Desulfobacterota > Syntrophia > Syntrophales > UBA2192 > UBA2192. The sequence continues at coordinate 5,492 of MVQS01000346.1, read as the reverse complement.
GAGACGATCTCGGCGGCCTACGCGCGCATCAGCCGCAACCCGGCGCCCGTCAACGAGCTTCGCGCCGACGCCCGCGGGGAACTGGACAAGGCGAGGCGCTCGAATCGGACCATCGTCTTCGAGATGGGGCACAGCTCGATCGCCGAGCACGCTGTCTTCAACATCGACGTCCTGGGGGTTTCCCGCCTGCTCGTCGAGGAGATCGAAAAGTTCCGCCTCTGCTCCTACACGGAGAAGTCCCAGCGCTACGTGCTGCTGCAGGACGACTTCGTCGTCCCCCGGGAGATCCGCGAGGCCGGTCTTGCCGAGCGGTTCACGCGGACCGTGAAGGCCCAGAACGAGTTCTACCACCGCCTCTACGAGGGGCTGCTTCCCCGGGTCCTCGCCGAGAACCGGGACCTGGCCGCCGTCCCCGCCAACCGCTCCATGCTGGAGGGCTGGGCCAAGGAGGATGCGCGCTACGTCCTGTGCCTGGCCACGGAGGCCCAGCTGGGGATGACGCTCAACGCACGAAACCTCGAGCTCATGCTGCGCAGGCTCGCCGCCCACCCCCTCGACGAGGCGAAGGAGTACAGCCGGCGGCTCTACGACGCGACGAAGGGCGTCGCCCCCTCTCTCGTCCGCTACACGGAGGCGACGGAGTTCGACTGCGCGACGAGGGACGGCCTGCGGGCGGCCGCCGCGTCGATCCTCGGCCGGACGGGGAGCGCCGGGGGCACAGGTCCCGTGGAGGAGGTGCGGCTCGCCTGGGCGACCCCCGATGCCGATACCCGCGTCGCCGCCGCCCTTCTGCACGCCGCCTCCCGGATGCCCCTGGAGGAGTGCCTGCGGGCCGCCGGGGCGATGTCCGCCGAGGACCGTGCCGACCTCTTCAAGGCCTCCTTCCGCTGCATGAAGGCCTGGGACGCCCCGCGGAGGGAGTTCGAGAATGCGGACCTGCAATTCGACCTCGTCGTGAGCGCATCGTGCTTCGCGCAGCTAAAGCGCCACCGGATGGCCACCCTGGTGAGCCAGGATTACGACCCGGCCCTCGGCGTCACCGTGCCGCCCTCCATCGCCGCCATCGGGATGGAGACCGCCTTCCGCGGGTTGATGACCCGCACGGAGGAAACCTACGACACGATCCGGCGCGCAGCCCCCGAGGCTGCGCCCTACATCCTGACCAATGCGCACCGCAAGCGCGTCCTGCTGAAGATGAACGCACGCGAGCTCTACCACGTCGCGAGGCTCCGGGCCGACCGTCACGCCCAGTGGGACATCCGCCGGCTCACGGAGCGGATGCTCGCCCTGGGGCGCGAGGCGATGCCGCTCACCCTGATGATGGCCGGGGGCAAAGACCGCTTTGCGGAGCTGTACGACCGGTATTTCAGGTGACGGGAGCGGGGGGGTGCCGCGGGGACCGAAGCGATACGATCGCGGCGCAGACGTTTGAGCCCGAAGGGCACGCTGCTGCGGCAACAGTGCATCGGGCGTCCAGAGCGGGGTCGAAGAGGCTGCATCGCACCAGGGGGGAGGCCCCCGCTGACGGGAAGACAGGTCCGCCGACATGATCCGGTTCAACGCCCTCTTCGCGGCTTTTCTCTGCCTCTTTGCCGCCGCCGCGATCACCCGCTACGCCCTGACACGGGCGAACATCGCCCACCTGCGCAGGAACGGGCACATCGTCCCCGATGCCTTCCGAGGCACAATCGACGAGGCGACCCTTTCCCGCATGCGCGACTACACCGTCGAGTCTTCGCGCTTCCACGCCCTGGAATCGCTTGCCGACGACGCGATCCTGCTCGCCGTGCTGCTGGCCGGGGGCTTCCCCTGGCTAGCCGGCGCGATCGAGTCCCTGGGTCTCCACCCCGTCTGGTCGGGCACGCTGTTCTTCGGCGTCCTCTACGGGGCGAGCGTCGTGCTCGACATCCCCTTCAGCCTCTACGGCACCTTCGTCATCGAGCGGAACTACGGGTTCAGCACGATCACGCCGGGGCTCTGGCTCACGGACCTGGCGAAGTCCGCCGCCGTCTCCGTCGTCCTGCTGGCCCTGCTGTTCATCCCCTTTTTCGCTCTCGTCCACCGGTTCCCGCAGGCGTGGTGGCTTGCCGCCTGGGTCCTCTTCGCCCTGTTCCAGATGCTCATGCTCTGGCTCTACCCCCTGGTGATCGCCCCGCTGTTCAACCGGTACGTCCCGGTGAGGGACGAGGCGCTGCGGGACCGCATCCTCGCCCTCGCCGAAAAGGCGGGGCTCAGGGCCGAGGGGATCTTCGAGGTCGACGCGGGGAAGCGGAGCCGGCACTCCAACGCCTACTTCACGGGCCTCGGCCGCTCGAAGCGCATCGTGCTCTACGACACGCTTCTCGCCACCCACAGCCACGACGAGATCGCCTCCGTGCTGGCCCACGAGATCGGCCACTGGAAGCTGCGCCACGTGTTCAAGCAGCTCCTGGCGATGGAAGCCGTCTCCTTCGCAGGCTTCTTCCTGGTCGCCCGGCTCATGGAGTGGCCGCTCCTTTACGAGACCTTCGGTTTCGCCGCGCCCCTGCCCTACGCGGGGCTGCTGCTCGCGGCCGTCGTGATGAAGCCCGCCGCCTTCTTCCTCACCCCCATCGGGGCGGCAATCTCCCGCAAGTACGAGCGGGACGCAGACCGTTACACGCTCGGGCTCGTCGGCTCGACGCGCCCCCTCGCGGAGGCCCTCAAGCGCCTCGCGAAGGAGAACCTGGCCAACCTCCACCCCCACCCGGCCTACGTCTCCTTCTACTACTCCCACCCGCCGCTCGCGGAGCGCGTGGAGCGTCTGCTGGCGATGGATGGCACCGGCCAATCTTGACGGTTGCTTGGGCGAATCGGCCCAAACAGCCTGAACTGCCTGAGCCCGACTGGGAATGAAGCCAGGAAGTCATGAAGTTGAGAAGTTAGGAAAAGCGGAGAGCACGCAACGGACTTTCAGCACATCCGAGCTTCACAACTTCTCCACTCCCCAGCCTCTCTGCACAAGGGAGGATCGGTAAAATTCTTTCGCCGTGTCCCGGCGGACAGCCCTCTTGATTTTGACCCGTGAATCGCTACAATGAGCCTCAACGAAGACGCGAGGTAGGTGCCATGCCCATCTACGAGTTCTACTGCCGCAAGTGCAACACGATCTACAATTTCTTCTCCCGGAGCGTCAACACGGAGAAGATCCCCTTCTGCCCGAAGTGCAGGAAGGTCAGGCTCCAGCGCCGGATGTCGGTCTTCGCGAAGCTCTCCGGGAAAAAGGAGGATGCCGGGGCCGAGGAGCTGGCCGGACTCGACGAGTCGAAAATGGAGAAGGCCATGGAGATGATCGCCCGGGAAGCCGACGGGCTCGACGAGAACGACCCCCGCCAGGCGGCCCGGCTGATGCGGAAATTGACGGACGCCACCGGGCTTGCCCTGGGGCCGAAGATGGAGGAGGCCCTCGCCCGGATGGAGAAGGGGGAAGACCCGGACCGGATCGAGGAGGAGATGGGGGATGCCCTCGGGGACGAGGATCTCTTCTCCCTTGCGAAAAAGGCCGTACGGGGCAGGAAAGGCCTGCGGCCGTCGGTCGACGAAAAACTCTACGACCTCTGAGCGGGGGGTGAGGCCCGCAACAAACCGTGGAATCGACGCGAACCCCCTTCGGCCACAACCCGTTCAAGGGGCTTAAATCCCTGCTCAAGGAAGCACCGCCGGCCAGGCCCAAGGGCTTGAAGGGGCCGGGAAACCCCCTCGAGCCGCCTGCGGCGGTGAACCCGGAGGCGGAGAGGCAGTTTTTCCTCCGCGCCATGGAGGGCACCCGTCCGGTCTGCGGCCCGGATCGGGATGACGGGCGGCGGGAGCCTCCCCCGGCGGGCTCGACAGCGAAGGCCGCCGGGGAGGATGCCGTGGAAGGGATGAAGGCCCTCGTTGCCTCCGGCCGGGGATTCGTGGTGGCCGACACCCCCGAGTACATCGAGGGGACGGGGTACCGCGTGAGCCCGAAGATGGCCGAGAGGCTGCACCGGGGCGAGTTCTCCATCCAGGCCCACATCGATCTGCACGGTCTCGGCGTCGAGGAGGCCCGCATCGTCTTCGAGGATTTTCTCCGCGACTCGGTGATCCGGAACCGCCGTTCGCTCCTCGTCATCCACGGCCGCGGGCTCTCCTCGCAGGGCGAGCCGGTCCTGAAGGCCAGGGTGACCGAGTGGCTCACCCGGGGTCCCTGGCGCAAGTGGGTCATCGCCTACTCGAGCGCGCGGCTCTGCGACGGCGGGGCCGGGGCGACCTACATCCTCCTGCGCACGAGGCCGGTCACGAAGAGCCAGAAAAAGACCCCCCCGAGGGAGCAGACATGAGAAAATTCGCAAGAACCCTGACCCTCGCCTTCGGCGCCGGGGCGCTGGGCGGGCTCGTCAACAGCCTCTGCCTCCGGCTTGCCGTGAAGGTCGGCCTCACGGCGGCGCTGGGCGTGAGCCTCTCGGCCCCGCTGAGCCCGGCGTGGATCTACCCGAGGATCGTCTGGGGAGGGATCTGGGGCCTGCTGTTCGTCGTCCCGCTGTGGGAGAAAAACGTCTTCCTGCGCGGCCTGTTCTTCAGCATCGGACCCACCCTGGTGCAGCTCTTCGTGATCTTCCCGCTTCGCCTGGGCAAGGGGGTGATGGGGCTCGACCTCGGGACGTGGACACCGGCGTTCGTCATCCTCTTCAATGCCGTCTGGGGCTGGACGGCGGCCGCGTGGATGAGGTGGACGAACCGGTGATGAGGTCTGTCCGGTCTTTTCGGTCCACCCTCGCCGGGAGATTCCTTTGAATCCCACGATTCTTGCCGATGTCCTCCGGCACTGGAACCTCGAGCTGAAGGCCGAGCGGCCGGAGCTGGTGCCGGCGGGCAGCCCCGAGCGCTCCCTGTTCAGGACCGTGGTCGAGGACGCGCAGGGAAGGCGTTTCGTCCTCGAGCGGGTCGCCTCGCGAACGGTCGGGCGAAAGCGCGAGATCGCGGCGACCCTCGACTGGTTCGTCTCCCGCGGGCTCGCGGGCGTCCACGGCTGCCTGCGGAACGGACGGGGGGATTCTCTCGTCAAGGCGGCGGGCGGGTTCTGGCAGGCATCGCCCTTCGTCGAGGGGGTGGGGCTCGACCGTCCCGGTTACGTCCTCGAGTCCTGGCGGGGAAGGGCGCTTGCCCGGTTCATCATCGGGATGAAGGACGCATCGGAGGGCATCCCCTTCGGGAGGCCCCGGAAGCCCTTTTCCATCGCCGAGTTCACCCGCGATCTCATGGCGAAAATGACCCGCCGCGCGCCCGGCCTCGCCGAGGCCGTGCGGGAGGTCCACGGGTGGCTCGAGGAGAGTCTCTTTCCCCTCCACGACCGCCTGCCCGTCGCCTTCTGCCACGGCGACCCCCACCCGCTCAACGTCATCTGGGGGGAGGACGGCATCCGGGGCGTCGTCGACTGGGAATTCTCGGGGACCAAGCCGGAGATCTACGACGCGGCCCTCGTCGTGGGGTGCCTCGGGATGGAGGACCCC